>DATBIJ010000021.1:0-3951 GCA_036557025.1 Thermoanaerobaculia bacterium
TGACCAAGGGCGACGTGCTCTCCTACATCGACGGCCGCCCGGCTCAGCCCGCCGCCGCCGCTTCGACGGCGGCCGCCGCGACCGCGGCATCGACCGCCCCGACGGCCGCCGCCGCCGAGCCGGCCGTCGCGCGGGTTGCGATCCCGATCACGGAGCGGGACGAGGTCGTCCCGATGACCAAGATCCGCAAGATCACGGCGGAGAACATGATCCTCTCGCGCCGGACCTCGGCGCACGTCACCACGGTCTTCCACATCGACTACTCCGCCATCGCCCGCCTGCGCGAGCAGCACAAAGACGAGTTCGCCAGGAAGAACGGCGTGAAGCTGACCTATCTCCCGTTCATCTTCCGCGCGGCCATCCAGGCGCTCAAGGAGTTCCCGCAGGTCAACGCGTCGATCGACGGCGAGAACATCGTGTACCACAAGGACGTGCACCTGGGCATGGCGGTCGCGCTGGACTGGGGCCTGATCGTTCCCGTCATCCGCAGCGCCGACGAGAAATCCATCGTCGGGCTCGCGCGCGCCACCAACGACCTCGCCGATCGGGCGCGCGCGAAGCGCCTGAAGCCGGAGGAGATCCAGGGAGGGACCTTCACGGTCACCAACCCGGGCGTTTTCGGCTCGCTCTTCGGCACGCCGATCATTCCGCAGCCCCAGGTCGCGATCCTCGGGGTGGGCACGATCGAGAAGCGGCCCGTCGTCATCACGGACGAGATGGGCAACGACGCGATCGGGATCCGGACGATGGGGTACCTGGCGCTCTCCTTCGACCACCGGCTCATCGACGGGGCGGACGCCGACAAGTTCATGTCGTCGGTCAAGAAAGCTCTCGAGAAGGGCGATTTCGACATCAGCTGAGCGCCTCGCGAGCGGCGCCGGCTCCGGATTGAGCCCGCGGCTCCTCCTGGCGATCTTCGGCATCGCGCTGGCCGCGCGGATCGGGACGATCGCGTGGTTCGGCTTCTCGACCCTCTCGTTCGGCGATTCGCGCGACTACATCGCGGCGGCGGAGAGCATCGCGCGCGACGGCGCCTACCCCGAGAAGGCGACCTTTCATTTCCTTCGCGCGCCGGGCTATCCGGCGTTTCTGGCCGTGGCGACGCTCGGGCATCCGAGGATCCTCTGGCTCGCGAAGCTCTGGAACGGCATCCTCGGCGCCGGCGCCTGTGTGCTGATCGCCGTGCTCTCGTTTCGGCTCTTCCGCGCGCCGACGCTCGCCGTCGCGACGGGCGTGGCCGCCGCGCTGCACCCCTCCTTCCTGCTGGTGAGCTCCGGAATCCAGAGCGAGCCGCTGTTTCTCCTGCTCCTGCTGCTCTTCGCCTTCTTCCTGCTCGCCGCCGTCGACCGCCCGTCGGGAGGGCTCGCCCTGCTCGCGGGCGCCGCGCTGGGTCTCGCGGCGCTGACGCGGCCGACGGCCCTCTGTCTGCTTCCCCTGCTGCTCGCGCCGCTTCGGGACTCGCGCTGGCCCCGGCGCGTCCGTTCTCAGATCGCCGCCGCCGCGTTTGCCGGCCTCTTCGTCGCGGTCGCGCCCTGGACGCTGCGAAACGCGCTCGTCTACCGCGAGCTGCTGCCGATCAACGATGCGTTCGGCAACGCGTTCTACATGGGCAACTCCCAATGGGCGTCGCGCTACTACGCGCTGGAGAGCCGTGCGCAGCTCGACGCCTGGATCGTGGACTTCGACAAAGACGTCCGGGCGCGCCTCGCCGATCTCGAGTCGCGCGGCATCGACACGCCGGGCGCCAAGTCGCGGGCCTTCGTCACGGCGACGCTGGAAGAGCGCCGCGGCGACGCGGCGGGCTGGGCGCGGCTGATCGGACGCAAGGCCCTGGACTGGCTGCGGCCTTGGCCCAACCGCTGGTACTGGCCTCCCGTCGTCGTCTGGGGAGTCGGCGCGCTCTACGTCCTGCTCTACTTTCTGACAATCCCGGGGCTCCTTGGGTCGCCCCGTCGCGGCGCGGCCCTCTTCGCCGCGGCAGTTCTGCTGCTCTCGATGGCGACGCACGTCGCGACGCTGGTCGTCTTTCGCTATCGCATCCCGTTTTGGGACCCGATCCTGCTGCTCTACGGCGCGTTCGGCGCGAGCTGGCTCATGAATTCTCAGCGCAGGCCGAGCACGACCCGGTAGTCCGCCAGGAGCTCCTTCGGAATCGGCACCGGCTTGCCGTGCCCGGACGCTTCGGCGATGAGCACGTGGGGCAGCTCCGGGGTGTCCAGGCTCTTCTCGTGGCGCTCGAGGTTCTGCAGGAACGGCACAGCGCTCTCGCCGTACCCGCAGAAGACGACTTTCTCGAACCCCGCCGACCGGATCGCCGCGGACAGCAGCGCCTCGTTGTAGAGGAACTTGTGGCCCCAGCCGTGGAAGGCTTTGTTGATCTCGAAGCCGCACTTCATCGCATCGAAATCGGAGTCCTGCTCGAGACGATAGACGCAGAGATAGACCCAGTTGAGGCTCGGCGTCGACAGCCTCAGGACTCCGTCAGGAGCCAGGGCCCTTCGGGCGGATCGAAGAAACGCGAGTGCTTCCTCCAGCTCGAGGTGCTCGAGAAAGTGCTCCGCGTAGATCGCCTCGGCGTTGCGGAACGGAAGGCCTTCCCGAACGTCGAGGACGCGATCGACCTCGGCGAAGGACTGGATGTCGATGTTGAGCCATCCGGGAAGAGGCAAGCGGCCGCTGCCGACATGGAGGCGAAGCGGTTGGGGGGGGGCTTGAAGCGTGTCGTCACCCGGACATTCTACGGGCCGCTGCGTCGTGGCGTTGGCACGCAACGTCCGGGCGGCCGCGGGTAGACTGGGCGCGATGACCGAAGCCGTCGCCGCCCGCGCAGGCCTCGCGGTGCGCCGCCTCGGGCGGGTGTCCTACGACGCCGCGATGGAGGAGCAGGAGCGCGCGGTGCGGGACCTCACCTCGGGCGGCAAGGAAACGCTCTTCCTTCTCGAGCACGAGCCGGTCTTCACGCTGGGCCGCAACGCCCGGCGCGAAGACATCCTGTTCACGCCGGCGCGCCTGGAGGAGCTTTCCATCGCGGTCCGGGAGACCGATCGCGGCGGCAAGGTCACCTACCACGGGCCCGGCCAGCTCGTCGGCTATCCGATCCTCGATCTCTCCCCCGACCGACGCGATGTCAAGCGCTACGTCACGGACCTGGAGGAGGTCCTGATGCGCGCGCTCGCCGAGTTCGGCGTCGAAGCCTCGCGCTCTCCCCTGCGCGAGCGCGTGACCTCGCTGTGGGTCGGCAACGACAAGATCGCCGCGATCGGCGTCCACATCTCGCGCTGGATCACGACGCACGGGTTCGCGGTCAACGTGACCAACGAGCCGCTCGAGAACTTCCGCGGCATCGTCCCCTGCGGAATCACCGACGGCGGCGTGACGTCGATCGAGCGCGTCACCGGGCAGCGGATACCGCTCGCGCGGCTCGCGGACGCGATCGTGCCTCACTTCGCGGAGGTCTTCTCCCGCGATATCCTCGGCCGGTGAGCTCGCTTCCCGTGCTCCCCACGGCGCCCGCGCGCCCTCTCCGCCTCGATCGGCCGGAATGGCTCAAGGTCCGCGCCAGCACGACCGGCGAAGCGCAGGAGGTGCGCGACCTGATGCGGCGGCTCTCCCTGGTCACCGTCTGCGAGGAGGCGCGCTGCCCGAACATCCACGAGTGCTGGGCGCGGGAGCGGACGGCGACGTTCATGCTCATGGGGGACGTCTGCACGCGACACTGCGGCTTCTGCGCGGTCGGTAAGGGCCGGCCCGGAGCCCTCGACCCGGACGAGCCAGAGCGGGTCGCCGAGGCGGCGGCCGAGCTCCGCCTCTCACACGCCGTCGTCACTTCCGTCAACCGCGACGATCTCCCCGACGGAGGCGCCGGCCACTTCGCGGACACGATTCGGGCGATCCGGCGGCGCCTGGCGGGCTGCACGGTCGAGGTCCTGATTCCCGACTTCTGCGGCAACG
>DATBIJ010000022.1:0-4115 GCA_036557025.1 Thermoanaerobaculia bacterium
TGCCGAGCTGCGGGAGATCGCCATCGCCGAGGGACGCGCGCGCGGACGCGTCGCCCAGCTCGTTCCCTCCGTGAACGCCTTCATTCCGAAGCCGCACACGCCCTACGAGGAGGAGTCGCTCGCGCCGGAAGAGGAGCTGAAGGACAAGCTTTCCCTCCTGCAGCGCGAGTTCGAGAAAATCGGGAACGTCGTCTTCCGCGGCATGTCCGTCGGGGAGGCGGTCTGGGAGGCGTTCCTGGCGAAGGTGGACGAGTCCGGCGCCGACATCCTGGAGGAGGCCGCATCCGGAACGCCGGTGCGCCGCCTCCTGAAGACCCACCGCGAGCGGATCGCCGCGGTCGTTCGGCCCGCGTCGATCTCGGCTCCACCGGGAGGCCCCGCCCCCTGGGGTTTCATCTCGAAGCGGTAGGAGGAACCTCGATGCTCGCTCTGCTGGCCGTCCCGGAGCCCACGCCGATTCCATCTCCGATTCCCACCCTGGTCCCGACTCCCGACCCTACCCCCAGCGCCGGCGACGCCTTCGCGGGGATGGCCTGCTGCGGAACTTTCACGCTCGTGATCGTGGGGCTCTTCGTTCTGGGGATCGCGCTGCTGGTCTGGGTCGCTCGGGACGCCAAGGCTCGAGGCATGGACGGCGCGGTTCTGTGGATGATCTTGGTGCTCTTCACGAGCGTCTTCGGACTGATCCTCTATCTGTTCTCGCGGCCGACGGGGCAGCTGATCCAATGTCCTCGCTGCGGCAACAAGCGCCTCGCCGCCTCGAAGATCTGCCCGCATTGCAAGAACGAGTGAGGGTCGCCATGCGATTCTGGTTCTTTCTGCGTTTGCTGGGGATTGTGCCGGCCCTCGGCGCCGCCGCCGGCATGGCCGCGCTCGAGCCGCCGCCGATCGCCGCGCCGCCGTCGATGTTCGCCGCGCACCGCGAGCGCCTGCTCGCGAAGATGCCGCCCGGAAGCGTCGCCGTCTTCAAGTCGGCTCCGGTCGCCGATCTTCCCGGCAACGTGGACTTCGAGTACCGCCAGAACTCCGACTTCTGGTGGGTCACGGGCTTCGGCGATCCGGAGGCCGCGGCGGTCCTGCGCAAGACCGAGACCGGTGCCACCTTCACGCTGTTCGTGCGGAGGAAGGATGCGCGCCGCGAGGCCTACGACGGCTTTCGTCCGACGCCCGCGGAGGCCGCGGCCGCCGCCGGCGCGCAGGAGGCCTACCTGATCGACGAGGTCTGGACGCGGCTCTCCTCGAAGGACGCGCAGACCGGTGCCTGGAGCGGGCTTCTGGCGGGCGCCACGTCGGTGTTTCTCTCCGACGGAGGCGACAAGGAGTTCGGGGCGAAGCTGAAGGCGGCGGTCGCCGAGCTGGCGACGGCGGAGAGGCCGGCGGCGCCGGTGACCGAAGCGCGGGAGATCGTCCACGAGCTGCGGCTCGTCAAGGACGACGAGGAGCTCAAGCTGCTGCGGCGCGCCTCGGAGATCTCCGGCCGGGCGCACGTACGGGCGATGCGCGAGGCGGCCCCCGGAAAGTGGGAGTTCGAGATCCAGGCCGCGTTGGACGGCTACTGCCAGTCCCAGGGCGCGCGGCGGATGGCGTATCCGTCGATCGTTGGCTCCGGACCCAACGCGCTGACCCTGCACTACGACAAGAGCGCGCGCCAGGCGCGCGCGGGGGAGCTCGTGTTGAACGACTCCGCCTGCGAGTACCAGTACTACGCATCTGACATCACGCGGACTTATCCGGTCTCCGGAAAGTTCTCCCCAGAGCAGCGCGCCGTCTACGAGGTCGTGCTCGCCGCGCAGAAGACGGCGATCGCCGCGGTGAAGCCGGGCGTGCCTCGATCCGACGTCGAGAACGCCGCGCTGCGCGCGCAGGTCGAGGGCCTCCTGCGGCTGGGGCTGATGACCGGAACGCTCGACGAGCTGATCCGCAACCAGGCCCACCGCCGGCTGACGCTCCACGGCGTCTCGCACTGGGTCGGCCTGGACGTGCACGACCCCGGCCGCCTCGCCAACAGCGACGGCAAGCCGCGACCGCTCGAGCCCGGCATGGTCTTCACGATCGAGCCGGGGATCTACCTCCCCATGGCCGGCGACATCCCGGAGAAGTACCAGGGCATCGGCGTGCGCGTCGAAGACGTCGTCCTGGTCACCAAGGACGGCGTCGACTGCCTGACCTGCTTCGTGCCCAAGGAGCTCGCCGACGTCGAGGGCGCTGTCGCCGCTGGCGCCGGTCCCGCGGCCTCCTCTAACTAACGGTCGGATTCTCTCCGTCCGGCACCAGAACCCGGATCGTCTGGCCGCTCGGGCGGCAGTGGATCGGGGTCTCCAGGACGCAGTCGCCGTCGACCTGCACCTCGACGGCGTAGGGCTCCAGCGAGCGCACCGTCACCTCCCGCCCCCGGACCGAGCGCGCGATGCCCAGATCCAGGTGGCCGCCCCTCGCGGCCTTGATCTGGTAGAAGAGGCGGAAGAAGTCGTAGCGGCTGCGGCCGGTGAAGAGAACGACCTCGACCTCGTCTTTTCGCGCGTCGGCGCCCGGCGCCAGGACCCAGTCGCCGCCCCAGTGCCGCACGTGGGAGACGACGGCAAAGGTTGCCTCGTGCGTGATGCCGTCGACGTCGACCTCGAGGCGAGGGAACTCGTACTTCAAGAACTCCGGCAGCACCGTGAAGAAGATTCCGGAGCGCCCCAGATGGCGTTTCCAGAAGAGGCTCATGTTGCCCATGATTCGCGCGTCCAGGCCCACGCCCGCCCAGAGCAGGAAGGGGCGGTCGTTGGCGAGGTAGGCGACCAGGTCCAGCGGCTTGCCGTCGACGAGCAGCTCGGCGGCCCGATCGAAGTCGGCGGGGATCGAGAGCTCGCGGGCCAGCACGTTCGAGGTGCCGCCGGGCAGGACGGCGAGCGGCACCCGGGAGCCGATCAGCCCGCAGGCGACCTCCGAGATCGTGCCGTCCCCGCCCAGCGCCGCCACGACGTCCGGCTCCTTCGGCAGGAACGCGCGCACGATGTCCGTCGCGTCTCCCGGCTGGGTCGTCGGGGCGTTGACGAGCTCGAGGCCCCGGCCGCGCATGCGATCGATCAGCGCGCTCATCGGCGCGCGGAGGTCCCGCTGGCCGGCGGTCGGGTTGTAGACGAGCAGGCCGCGGCGCACGGGGCTAGGCAACCTGCTCTAGAACAGCTGTCCGTCGCGGCGAGGCGGCAGAACGCCGAGGTGCCGATACGCCTGTGCCGACGCGACGCGCCCCCTCGGCGTGCGCTGGAGGAACCCGGCCTGCAGCAGGTAGGGCTCGTAGAGGTCCTCCAGCGTCCCGCGGTCCTCGCCGAGCGAGGCGGCGATCGCGGCGACGCCGACCGGCCCGCCGCCGAATTTCTCGATGATCGTGGTGAGGATCCGGCGGTCGAGCTCGTCGAACCCGTGCTCGTCGACCTCGAGGCGCTTCAGCGCCTCCTTTGCCGTGGTCAGGTCGATCCGAGACTTGCCGCCGACCTCCGCGAAGTCCCGCAGGCGGCGCAGGAGGCGGTTGGCGATGCGCGGGGTTCCGCGGCTGCGCGCGCCGATCTCACGCGCGGCCTCGGCGTCGAGTCCCACGCCCAGGATCCGCGCGGAGCGGTCCACGATGCGAGAGAGCGCCGCGACGTCGTAGAAGTCCAGGCGCAGGGTGATGCCGAAGCGGCCGTGCAGCGGCTGCGAGAGCAGGCCGGGCCGCGTCGTGGCCCCGATCAGCGTGAAGGGAGGCAGATCCACCCTCATCGTGCGGGCCATCGCGCCCTCGCCGATCAGCACGTCGAGCCGGAAGTCCTCCATCGCGGGATAGAGGATTTCCTCGACCGCGGGGTTGAGCCGGTGGATCTCGTCGAGGAAGAGCACGTCGCGCGGCTGGAGATTCGTCAGGATCCCGGCGAGGTCTCCCGCGCGGGCGATCATCGGACCGGCGGTGAGGCGTAGCCCCGCGGCCATCTCGCGCGCGACGATGTGGGCGAGGGTCGTCTTGCCCAGCCCCGGGGGTCCGGTCAGCAGGACGTGGTCGAGCGGCTCGCCGCGCTGCTTCGCCGCGGTCAGGAACACGCCGAGGGTCTCGCGGCCCTTGTCCTGGCCGATGTACTCCGTCAGCGACTGGGGGC
>DATBIJ010000023.1:0-3812 GCA_036557025.1 Thermoanaerobaculia bacterium
ACTAAAGACCTGACCCCATTTGTCCGAGGAGGAGGGATAGGTTCGCGGCCGCCGGCCGCTCACCGCTCGGGCCCGCCTCCGCGGGTCCCCTCGCGTCGAACCCCCGGAACTCTCAATTGGCGGAGGAGGCGAGATTCGAACTCGCGGTAGCGTGAACTACAGCGGTTTTCAAGACCGCCGCCTTAAACCACTCGGCCACTCCTCCGCGGAGAAAGTGTAGCCCGCCCTTCCCCCGACGGCGCGACGGGGTGGGAAGGGTCTTCCCCGGGCGGGGCTCGGGGGCCGCGCCGACTAGGGCCGCAGAAAAAGCGTCCGCGGCTCCGTCATCTCCTCGATAGCCCAGCGCACGCCTTCCCGGCCGAAGCCGGAGGCTTTCACGCCGCCGTAGGGGAAGTTGTCGATGCGGATCGCGGGCGAGTCGTTGACGATCACCCCACCGACCTCGAGTCTCTCGAAGGCGGCAAGCGCCGTGCGCATGTCGTGCGTGAAGACCGAGGCTTGCAGGCCGTAGGGCGAATCGTTCGCGTCGGCGATCGCGGCGTCGAGATCGTCGAACACGTCCAGCGTCGCGACGGGCCCGAAGACCTCTCGGTCGCGGATCTTCGTGCCCTTCGGCACGTCGGCGGCGAGGACCGGCCAGAGGCGCGCGCCCTCTCGCTTGGGGCCGAGCAGGATCTTCGCTCCGGCCCCACGCGCCTCCTCCACCCAGGAGGCGACGCGGTCGGCGGCCGCCGCGTCGATCATCGGGCCCAGCACGGTGTCTTTGTCCCCGGGGTCCGCGGGGACCATGCGGCGGGCGGCCTCGAGAAACGCCTCGACGAACCGCTGGGCGACCGGCCGCGCGACGTAGAGCCGCTGCGCCTTGATGCAGACCTGGCCCGAGTACGCATACGCCGCGACCGCGAGCTTCGCGGCGGCGTCCTCGACGTCCGCGTCCGCGCAGACGATGGCGGCCGCGTTGCCGCCGAGCTCGAGGGTGACCTTCTTCGTCGCGGCCTCGGCCTTGATGCGCCAGCCGACCTCGTCCGAACCGGTGAAGCTGACCAGGCGCACCCGCGGGTCCGTCCAGAGCGCCCGCGCGACGTCCGGATCCGCATGCACGATCGACACGCCGCCGGCGGGCCAGCCGCTCGCCTCGAGTGCCCGCACGAGCAGGTCCGCGGTCGTGGGCGTGCGGGGCGACGGCTTGACGATCACGGGATTCCCCGCCGCGACGGCCGGCCCCAGCTTGTGCGCGACGAGGTTCAACGGAAAGTTGAACGGCGTGATCGCCGTGACCAATCCGACGGGAAACCTCCGCACCACGCAGAAGGCGCCCTCGCCCCGCGGCTCCAGATCGACGGGCACGACCTCGCCGCCGACCCTTGTCGCCTCCTCCGCGGACAGCCGCAGGGTGATCGCGGCGCGGGCGATCTCGGCCTCCGCCCATTTCCGCGGTTTGCGCGCCTCCCCGATCATTGCTGCGAGAAGCGCCTCGCGTTGCGCGTCGAGCCGCTGGGCGGTCTCGCGCAGGATCGCCGCCCGGCGATGGGACGGCAGCGCGCGCGTCTGCGCGAACGCCGCGGCGGCGGACGCGATCGCGCGATCGATCTCGCCGGGACCCGCCTTCGCGGCGCGCGCCACGACGGCGCCGGTGTCGGGAGAGCGGACCTCGAACCATGCGCCGGTCTCGATCTCCTCGCCGGCAATCCGAAGAGGCAGTGTGCGCATCGGCGTCAGGGCGCCGGGGTCGAGGCCGCCCCCTGGATTTGCTCTTCGATCGCCGGGGAGAGCGGGATCAGATTGCGATCCTTCTGAGCGGCCGCGATGTAGGCCGCGAAGAACGCCTTCGGCCCGTTTCGCAGGGCGGTGCGCAGCCCCTCGATTCCCGAGGACTGCAGGATTCCGTCGGCGAGGAAGGCGCCGGCGGGACCCGCCGTGCGCCGGGCGAAGTCCTGTTTCTTGATCTCCGACTGCATCTCGACGCGCTTCTGGAGGTCCTCCTCCCCTTCCGACAGGCGCTCGGCGAGACGGTTGACCTCGCCGATCGACCGGCTCCCGGGCTCCCGCAGCCAGACCGAGAGCGGGAAGAAGGCCTCGTCGATCGTCGTCAGCGCGACCGGACCGGCCTCGGCGACGACGCGCAGCAGCGGCTCCATCGCGCCGAGACTGGAATCGCGGGTGCGCCACGCCGGGCTGGCCTGCCGGTACGCCGACCAGGCCTCACGGAACGCGTCGACGGCCATGACGCGCAGGAGACGCCCGATGCGGGTCTCGTCGGACTCCTGCGCGAACTCGCCCAGCGTCCGGGACAGATCGACGATCAGCGTGCCATCGCTGTCGGGCTCGGCGGGCACGAGCAGGGAGTCCGCCATGCCCGCGAGCCCGAAGGACGCCAGCACGTTCAGCCGGACCGACACGGGGGGCTCCGCCGGGAGCAGGGCCGCGGCGCGCTGCGCGGCGGCGCGGGCGATCTCCTCGCGACGGGCTTCCAGCGTCGCGAGCAGCGTCTTCCACTTCGCGGCGTTGTCCCGCACACCGCGCAGGTCGTAGATCGCCGGCTTCGCCTCGGTGTCGAAGGCGGCTTCGAAATCGCGGTCGAAGGCCCCCGCCTCGCGCGCGGCGTCCGCGATCGTCATCGAGACCGCAGGAAGCTGCTTGATCCGCTCGAGATCGGCGGGATCGAAGCTCGACTTCGACAGGGCGTCGACGATCTGCTGCGCGGCCGTCAGATCGAGCGACACCGCGATCTGATGGTTGGCCGCGGGGGGGACCGCGAAGGGATTGCGGGCGCCGGCCGGCGCGTCCGCGGCGCGGGGCGGGACGGGCGGACCCGGAACGCTCTGACAGGAGAGCGCCGCAAGGCACGCGGCGGCCTGCGCGGCGGCGAGAATCCGTGCCGCCCTCACGAGAGGATCGCCTCGAAGGCCGAGTCCACGTCGGAGAAGTCCGCGAAGAACGCGTCGGGCTTTTCCGCGAGCAGCCGCTCCCGAGACGTCCACCCGGTTGCGACCGCCACGGCGCGCGCGCCGAGCGAGCGCCCGCAGGCGACGTCGTGGACCGAATCGCCGACGATCACGACGGACTTCCCGGCGAAGGCGCGCCCCGTGGACTGCCGCGCGCGTTCGATGGCGACGGCGGGCAGCGAGTAGCGGTCCGCGGAATCGCTCCCGAAGGCCCCGAAGGGGAAGTAGCGGTTGAGCCCCGGAGGCTCCAGCTTCAGCCGGGCGCCTCGCTCGATGTTCCCGGTGAGCAGGCCCAGCGTCACCCGGGAGTCGGAAGCGAGGCGATCCACCAGCGGCGGGATGCCCGGCTTCACCTTCACGGCGGAGGGATCGAGCCGGCGCTCCAGCTCTTCGAGATACAAATCGAGCGCCCGGGGAAGCTCTCGGGCCAGATGCTCCTCTCCCACCGTCGCGCCCACGAGCTCCCGCAGGATCTGCGGATCCGTCTTGCCCGAGAAGTCGTAGCCGTCGGCGGCGCCTTGCCCCTTCCACCCGAAGATCCTCTCGAGCGCGGCCAGCACGGACTCCCGCGCCGCGCGGCCCGCCGAGAGCAGGGTTCCGTCGATGTCGAACAGGACGAGCCGGTGGCCGTTGGTGGATTGCGTCATCGCGTTTTGGTCGCCTTCGCGGCCGGCCCTGGCGGGACCGCCGCGGACGGACTCCCATCATAAGAGAAACGGCTGGCGTGCCAGCGCGCCGCGGCCGGCATCGCCGCCCTCCAGTAGTCCCAGTCGTGTCCTCCGGGCGACAGCTCGACACGCACCTCGAAGCCGCGGTCCACCATCCGCGCCGCAAATCGCGCCGCGAGGCGATCGACCTCGTAGGAGT
>DATBIJ010000024.1:0-20845 GCA_036557025.1 Thermoanaerobaculia bacterium
GCATGGCGCGCGTCGACTTCTTCCTCGAGCGGGGGAGCGACCGCGTTCTGGTCAACGAGGTCAACACGCTTCCCGGCTTCACCGCGATCTCGATGTACCCGAAGCTCTGGGAGGCGAGCGGCCTCCCCCTGCCCGCCCTGCTGGACGAGCTGATCCGACTCGCGCTCGAACGCTCGGCGAAGCGCCGCGCGCTCTCCGTCGAGCCGCCGGCCGAGCTGGCGTAGCGGGCCGCCGTTGGGCGGATTCGTCGGGGCCTCCCTGTTTCTCGCAGGCCAGGCGGCCGCGGCGATCGCGATCGTCGCCGCGGCGTACCTCGCCGGCATCCTGCTGCTTCCGCCGCGCGAGGGCGATCGATCGCTCGAGCGCGCCGTCGTCGGCAGCGCGCTGGGCCTGGCGGCGATCGCGCAGGCCCTGCTCCTTTTGGGCATCGTCGGAGTCCTGACGCGCGGGTCCGTCGCGGCGCTGTTCCTGGCGATCGCTGGGGCCGCCGGGCTCCTGCGGCGGCGGGAGGCCGGCGCGGAGCTCTTCTTTATCGGGCGGGCAATCGCGAACGCTCCCGTCGGCGTTCGGCTCGCGGGCGGATTCCTGCTCGTGCTGCTCCTCGCCGCCGCGCTGCGGCCGCCGACCGGCTTCGACGAGACGCTGTATCACCTGCCCTACGCGCGGGCCTTCGCCGAGACCGGTCGCCTGCCCTGGCTGCCCGACCTGCGCTTTCCGATCTTCCCGCAGGCCGCGGAGGCCTTGTTCGCGGGCTGCCTGCTGCTCTCCGGCGACGTCGCGACGCACCTGGTGCCGCTCTTCGCGACGCTGCTGTCCGCGGCGATGGCCGGGCTCTGGGCCTCGCGCTCCGGGGGGGCGGCCGCGGGATGCCTCGCGGCGGCGCTGCTGATGGGCGAGCCGGTCGCCGCGTACCACGCGGGCGTCGCCTACGTGGACCCGCTGGTGATGCTGTTCGCGACGGCCAGCCTCTATGCGCTCGCGCTCGCCGCCGAGAGCGATCGCGCGCGGTGGGTCGTCGCGGCGGGCGTCCTCGCCGGCACCGCGGCCTCGGTGAAGTACCACGGGCTGTACTTCGCGGCGGCGGGCGCGGCGATCGTCGTGCTTCTTCCGCGCCCGCGCGGGCGCCGGATCGTTCTCTTCGCCCTCTTCGGAGCCGGCGCGCTCGCCGCGGCCCTTCCCACGTATGGCCGGCTCGTCGCCGAGACCGGCAACCCGGTCTTCCCCTTCTTCGCATCGATCTTCGGCGAGAGCCCGTGGTCGGACTGGGGCCGGCTCCTGCGCGCCGACGATGCCGGACGCGGCCCCGTGTCGACGGCGGCGGAGCTGCTGGTGCGCGCGGCCCGCTATCCCGTTGACCTCCTGCTGCGGCGGGGCCCCTTCTGGCATCCGCCGGTTTCGCCCTTCCTGATGGCCGCGGCCGCGTTCGGGGCGATCGTCGCCCTGCGCCGCAAGGGGCCTGCGCGTGCCTTTCTCCTCGTGGCCGCCGGGTACGTCGCGATCGTGCTGTTCCTGTCCCCCGACCCGCGCTACCTGCTGCCGCTCGCGCCCGGTGCCGCCGCGCTCGGGGCCTCGGCCTCCGCGGCGCTCGCGATGCGGTGGCGCACGCCCGTTCTCCTGACCCTGATCACGATCTTCGCCGTCGCGCCGGGAGCGTCGTACGTTTTGCAGCTCGAGGCCCGGCGCGGGGCCCCCGTCCTCACGCCGGCGGCGCGGGAGCGCTACCTGGAGGCGCGGCGTCCGCACTATTGGGCGATCCAGACCCTCAACGAGCGCTTCGGGCCGGGCTATTCGCTCTACGCCTTCGGGATGGAGGAGATGGCCTACTTCGCCCGGGGACGTTTCCGCGGCGATCACCACGGGCCCTTCTCCTACGAGCGAATCCGGCAGGACGCCGTCGCGCGTGGAAGCCTGCGCGCGGCCCTGCGCGAGATCGGCGCGACGCACCTGCTCGTGCCGTCGGGCTCGCGGGAGGCGGCACATGCCGCGGGGGAGGGACTCGAGGAGGAGTTCCGAACGCCTGCCTCCGTGGTCTATCGGATCGCCGGCCGCGCGGGCTCCTAGTCCGCGCGGTTCCGGAGCGGGGTCTCGTTCTGGCGAAGCATCCGTGGCCCCGCGCTAGCGGCGCAACGGCGGACGCGGGCCTTCCCGTATCTCCACCGGAGAGGCCGCGAGGCGGTCGTAGACGGGAAGGCCGCCGCTGCCGACGTATCCGAAAGAGAGCACGCCGGTGGGACAGGACTGCACGCAGGCGGAGCAGCGCACGCACTGAGGGTCTTCCATCGCGAGCCCTTTGTTGGCGAAGTTCATGATGTCGATTCCCTGGTGGCAGACCGCCGTGCAGACGTTGCAGGAGATGCACTTCTTCTTGTCGGCGAAGATGCGGAATCGCGAAAAGCGCGTGTAGACGTTCATCAGGGCCGCGAGCGGGCAGGCGAAGCGGCACCAGACGCGCCCCGAGAACCAGAAATAGGTTCCCACGCCCACCATCCCCGCCAGGAAGACGTCGACCAGCCAGTAGTAGTTGGTCTGCACGCCGCCGATCTTCCAGCCCGAGAGGAGACCCGAGTAGAGCTTGTCGGCGGCGCGGCCAAAGCCCGTGTCCGGGACCGTCCAGGAGACCGCGCGCGCCGCGAAGAGCAGGAGCGCCACGGCGAGGATCGCCTGCCCGAGCATGTTGACTCGGTTCCAGACCGGGCCGTGCGGCATCTTCTGGCGGTGCTCGTCGCCGAGCGTTTCGGCGAGGGCGCCGCAGGAACAGATCCAACCGCAGTACGCACCCTTCCCCCAGCGGCGGATCATCCAGGGAATCAGCACGAAGGTCTGCAGGAAGGCGATCGCGAGCCACCAGACCATCGGCTTGGGCGAGAAGACGTTCCAGATGAAGAGCGGCCAGGCGAGGATGAAGCCGAACGCCCGCCAGTACTCCCGGCCGTGTCCGTAGTCCGCGGCCGGGAAGAGGTTGTCGGCGAGAGTCTTCCCGAAGCCCGCGTCGAAGGCGCCGTTGTGTCCGAGGTAGGGCAGCAGCACGTAGGGGATCAGGAAGAGCGGCAGCCACTGGACGACCATCAGCGTCCAGGTCTGCCGCGTGACGTAGGGGGTGCGGCGTCGTCGGATCCGACGGATACCGAAGGCGAGGATCGCCGCCGAGTAGGCGACCGTGTAGTAGAAGCCGGGCTCCTTCGCCGAGAGGGCGAGGGTGCCGACGAGCGTCGAGGGGTCGGCCGCCGACGCGACACGGAAGGGGAAGAGCCCGCGCTCCTGGAAGACGCGGTTCAACGCGCCGCCCGCCTTCCAGTTGTAGAGGAAGACACAGAAGAGGAAGAACGCGGCGAAGGCCGCCCAGGTCGCCGGCCGCCACTCTCCGCGGATGGAGATTCCGGAGCGGCGAAAGAACTCCAGAGGCGCCTCGCGCCCGATCATCGAGAAGACGACGTCGTTGTCGAGCTTCCGCGTCGCGCCCGTTGCGTCGCGCAGCTGCACGTGATCCGCCGCGATCCCCACGACGCGCGTGGAGGGCAACAGCGCGAGCGTTCCGGGCACGGCGCGGCGATCGGCGCGAACGTAGTCGCCGCTCGCCGGCGTGATCAGCTCCGAAGTCGGGTCCTCCACGGCGACGTGGGCCGCCGGGTCGCGCAGCAACATCCGAAGCTTTTCGAGGTTCGCGGGCTTGGGCCGCGAGAGCTCCGGTGTGCGAAAGCAGAGCGTCACGTGCGCGCCGGAAGTCGCGAGCGCGATCGCCGCCTCGACGGCCGAATCGCCGCCCCCGACGACCAGGGCACGCTTGCCCGCGAAGTCCATCGGGTCGTGGAGGCGGTTGAAGACGTTCGGTTCGTCCTCGCCGGGGACTCCGAGCCGCCGGAAGCTTCCGCTGCGTCCGATCGCGACGATGACCCGAAGGGCGCGAACGGCCGTCCCTGCCTCCGCCGGACGCAGGAGAAAGGCGCCGGCCTCGCGCTCGATCCCCTCGATGCGGCCGATCGTGGGCTCGACGCCGGCGGCCCGGCGCTCGCGCTCGAGATCCTCCAGCAGCTGCTCTTTGGGGTGCACTTCGGAACGGAACTGGAGATCGCCCGCCGGCGTCAGGTCGGAGGGGTAGGTGTAGATCGGCTTGGCCTTCGGGAAGTTCGCGACCGTGGCGAAGGCCTCCGCGGCCTCGAAGAGCACGAAGGTCAGCCCTGCCTTCTTCGCCTGGATCGCGGCGGCGACGCCGGAGATTCCGGCTCCGACGATCGCGACGTCGACGACGCCCTCCTTGCGCCCGCGCTCGCGGACGAAGTCCGGCTCGGCGAGGATCGCGTTCACCGCTCTCGCGCCGGAGTCCGCGGCGATCTTCAAGAGCGGCACCCCGGTGAGGTCCCCGACGACGCGAAGACCCGGAATCTCCGTCGTGCCGTCCTCGCGGACGCGGGGGAACTTCTCGACCGTTCCCGCGGGCCACATCGTGTGCAGCCAGTGCGTGTAGCGGCGCAGGAGGGAGAGCATCGGCGTCTGGGCGATTCTACGGTTCCGCATTCCTCAGATTCCGGCGACCGCGCGCGGGTTTCGCCCTGCTAACCTCTGCGGCGTGCCCGAGCTGCCCGACATCGAGGCGTATCGGGGCGCGCTCTCCGCGCGCGTCATCGGCCGCCGGCTGGAAACGGTCCGCCTGCGCAGCCCGTTCTTGCTGCGCTCGGTGGCGCCGCCGATCTCGGAGGCCGCGGGGCGGCGCGTCGAGGGCGTCCGGCGGATGGGCAAGCGGATCGTGCTGGCGCTCGAGGGAGATCTCTTCCTCGTGCTCCACCTGATGATCTCCGGCCGGCTGCACTGGAAGGACAAGGGCGCGAAGGCGGGGAGCCGGATCGCGCTCGCGGCCTTCGACTTCGAGAACGGAACGCTGCTCCTGACCGAGGCGAGCGGCAAGAAGCGCGCGTCCCTGCACCTGGTGCGGGGCGAGCCCGCTCTGGCCGAGTTCGATCGGGGAGGGATCGAGATCTTCTCTTCCGACCGGGAGGCCTTCGCGCGTGCGCTGACCCGGGAGAACCACACGTTGAAGCGCGCGCTGACGGACCCGCGGCTGTTCTCCGGGATCGGCAACGCCTACTCCGACGAGATCCTGCACCGCGCGCGGCTGTCGCCCGCGAAGTGGACGACCCGGCTCACCGAGGAGGAGGTCGCGAGGCTCTGGCAGTCGACCCGAGCGGTCCTCTCGGAATGGTCCCAAAGAATCGCCGCGGAGGCGGGGGAGGGATTTCCGGAGAAGGTCACGGCGTTTCGGGAGGGGATGGCCGTCCACGGTCGATTCGGCAAGCCCTGCCCGGTCTGCGGCGGAAGCGTCCAGCGGATCGTCTACGCCGAGAACGAGGCGAACTACTGTCCCGCCTGCCAGACCGAGGGGCGGCTGCTCGCGGACCGCGCGCTCTCGCAGCTGCTGCGCGGCGACTGGCCGAAGACCCTCGAGGAGCTCGAGGAGCGTAAGGCCGCGGACCGGGCGACGGGATCTGCCCGCCCATGACCCCGACCCCGCGCCTCATCCTGCTGCCGGGTCTCGGCGCCGACTCCCGGATGTTCGATCCGCTGCGGGAGGCCGGTGTCGCCTTCGAGTCGCCCGCCTGGATCGCGCCGGGCGAGCGCGAGAGCCTCGCCTCCTACGCGGCGCGCTTCGCCGGAGCGATCGACGGCCGCGGAGCGCTTGTGCTGGGCGGCGCGTCGCTGGGCGGCATGGTGGCGCTCGAGATGGCGCGGCGCCTCTCGCCGCGGAGCGTCGTGCTGTTGTCGAGCTGCCGCACCCCGATGGCGATTCGCCCGGCGCTGCGCCGGCTCGGCGTGGCGAGCACGGCATTTCGAAATGCGCCGGTCGTCCCGGCGTTCGTGGCCGGAAGCTTTCTCGCGCGCTGGCTCGGCGCCTCGAGCGCCGAGGCCGCGCGGGGAGTGCGCGCCATGTTCGCCGACGCCTCGCCGGAGTTCGTCCGCTGGGGCCTTCGCGCGGTGCTCGAGTGGGAGGGCTGTCCCGACCCCGGCGTGCCCGTGCGGCATCTCCACGGCGGGAAGGACCTGCTCATCCCGGCCTCCCGCGTCGCCGCCGACCTCGTGGTGTCGGGGGCGGGGCACGTCCCGTCGATGACGCACCCCGAGGCCGTCGGCAGGTTCCTGCGCGACGCGCTCGCCGCCTAGCAGGGCTCTCTACCGGATCCGGGCGAAGAGAAAGGTTACCTCTTCCATCGGAGCGCTGGTTCGGCCGCCGGACTTCGGGACCGCGCGGACCGACTCCACCGTGACGTTCTCGAGCGTGGCTTCCCCGACCTTGAGCGTCGCGAACACACGACCGGGCTTCAGCGCGTTGCGAACGCCTTCGGAGGCTCCGGTCCTGTCCCAGTGGAACTGGAGCTTGATCCTGCCGTCCTTGGGCGGGTCCGATGTTTGCCCGGATGACGGCGCAGGACCTTCGGCGATCAGCTTCAGGCCTTTGAGAGTCCCAACGCCGGGAATCGAGATCGTTGCTTCGTTCTTCGCGAGCATCGGAAAGAGCAGGGGAGTGGAGCCCTGTGCCGCAACCGGTGTGGCGGCTGCCCTGGCTTCCGGCGCGAGGGCCGCCGCGGTCGCGGCCGCCAGGGAGACGGCGGCCATGGCCGCGCCCAGAGTCGTTCGAACGTTCACGCTCTTCCTCCCGGTCGGGTGTCGCCCCGACTATTTCTGCACCGGAACGATGATGCCTTCGAAGCCGGTGACCTCGAGCTCGGCGAGCGCCGCCTCGGCCTCCGCCCGGGAGTCGAAGGGGCCGACCTTGACGCGCGAGAGGCCGCGCCATGCCTCGAGCCATGCCCCCATGCCTGCGGCCCGGACGCGCTCGGCGTGCCGCTCGGCGTTGTCGGCAACGGCGAAGGATCCGACCTGCACGGCCCACTGGCCGGTCTCGGACACGGGCTCGATCACGGCCGCGGCGGTGACGACCCGAAGCGTCACGGGAGCGACTCCCGGTCCGATCAGGCCGACCTGCCGGGCGGCCTCGCGCGAGAGATCGACGACGCGTCCGCGAACGAACGGACCCCGGTCGTTGACGCGAACGCGGACGGTCTCGCCCGTCGCCACCAGCGTGACGTCGACGATCGTGCCGAAGGGCAGGGTCCGGTGCGCGGCCGTCAGATCCGAGGGGTCGAAGATCTCCCCGGACGCGGTCGGCTTGCCGGCAAAGCCGTCGCCGGCGCCGCCGTACCAGGAGGCAAGACCCGTCTCCTGCGCGCCGCTCTCGGGAGCGACGGTCGGAGCGCGCTGGGCCCTCGAGGCGCAGGCGCCTGCCAGAGCGAGCGCGAGAACGCCGGCGGCGAGCCCTCGGGCACTCACACGCGGATCTGGGCGGCCTCCGCCTCGGGAACGCCGGACAACGCGGGATCCAGCTCTTCCCGCACGAAGGCTTCGACCTGCTCCGCGGCGCGGCCGACGAGCCCTGCGGGTCGCGTCACGGTCGCGATCTGCTCCGCGGTGAGCCGGAACGCCTTGTCACCCGCCAGTCGGTCGAAGAGGTCGTAGGCTCCGCCCTCGCGGGTCCGGCGCTCCGAGGAGGCGCGCGCGTGCACGCGCAGCTTCTCGTGCAGCTCCTGGCGGTCGCCGCCCCGCCGCACGGCCTCCATCAGAACCGATTCGCTGGCCAGCAGCGGAAGCTCCCGCTCGAGGTTGCGGGCGACGGCCTCCTGCCGGACCTCGAGGCCCCCGCTGACGTTCTCGAGCAGCACCAGGATCGCGTCGGTCGTCAGGAAGGCTTCCGGGATCGAGAGGCGCTTGTTCGCCGAGTCATCGAGCGTGCGCTCGAGCCACTGTGTCGCCGCGGTCATCGCGGTGTCCATCGTCAGCGCGATCACGTGGCGTGCCAGAGCGCAGATCCGCTCGGCCCGCATCGGGTTGCGCTTGTGGGGCATCGCGGAGGATCCGACCTGCTCGGTCTCGAACGGCTCCTCGATCTCGCCGTCGTGCTGGAGCAGGCGCAGGTCGGTCGCCATCTTGTGCGCCGACTGGGCGACGCCGGACAGGGCATGGACGACGCGGTCGTCCTGCTTGCGCGAGTAGGTCTGTCCCGAGACGATCTGCCGGCGCGCGAAGCCGGCCCGCTGTGCGAGCGCCGCGTCGAGCTCCTCCACCCGCGACGCATCGCCGTCGAAGAGCTGGAGGAAGGAAGCCTGCGTGCCGGTCGCGCCTTTGGCGCCGAGAAACCGCAGGCCGGTGCGCGCGGCGCGAACGTCTTCCAGGTCCATGAGGAGATCCGACGCCCACAGAGCGGCGCGCTTGCCCACCGTCGTCGGCTGCGCGGGCTGGAAATGCGTGTAGGCGAGCGCGGGGAGATCCTTCCACATCAGCGCGAACGCCCGGAGGCGCTTCAGGACCGACACCAGCCGCCGCTCGATCAGCATCTGCCCCTCGCGCATCTGGATCAGATCGGCGTTGTCGGTGACGTACGCGGAGGTCGCGCCCCAGTGGATGATCCCGCGCGCGGCCGGGGCGGCCTCGCCGAAGACCCGGACGTGCGCCATCACGTCGTGACGGGTGCGTTCCTCCTCGCGCGCCGCGGCGGCGAAGTCGATGTCCGAGAGCCGCGCGCGCATCTGCGCCAGGGCCTCCTCCGAGACCGGCAGACCGAGCCGGCGCTCTTCCTCCGCGAGCCAGAGCCAGAGGCGGCGCCACGTGGTGAACCGGAACCGGGGAGAGAAGATCTCCGACATCTCGGCCGACGCGTAACGCGCCGGCAGGGGGCTTACCCAGGCCTCACTCATTCTCTTCGCTGCCGGCCTCCTCGCCGATGTTGAAGCCGGAGGCCTCGTCGTTGCCGCACACCAGGCAGAGCGCCTCCATGATCCTGTCGCCGTCCATGTCGAAGACGTAGGAGGGGGTCCCGCAGTTGCGGCAGATCAAGTAGTCGATCTCCCGGTCCTCCGCCGGGACCGGTTTCCGAGGCTTGTCCGTGGGCTGATTCACGGCCCTATTGTCTCCCGGAAGCGCCCTCAAAGACAGCGGGGCGCGGCGCGCCACCGAGGTGGGACGTCAACTGTCCGACCCCGGGCCGTTCAATGACAACATGGACGTTCCCTCGCTCTTCCTGCTGCTCGCGGGTCTGATCGTTCTCGTGCTGCTCGGGGCCGGAGCCATGACCCTGCTCGGGCGAACCCGGGAGGCCTCCTCCCGGCTGGATCGGCTGCTCGCGCAGACCGCCGCCTCACGCGACGCGACGGAGTCGGTGAGCCGCCGCTTCGAGGAGATGCGCCGTTCCGTCGACGCCCGCGTGCAGGGCGTCGAGGCGCGGCTGGCCGAAGGACAGAAGTCGCTTGCCGACCAGCTCGGCTCCTCGGGTGCGGTTCTCCGCACCGTGGGCGAGAGGCTCGGCCAGATCTCCGAGGCGTCGCGAAAGATCGAGCAGCTCGCCGGCAACGTCACGCGGCTCGAGGAGCTGCTCAAGCCCCCCAAGATCCGGGGAACCCTCGGCGAGGCGTTCCTCGAGGAAGCGCTTCGCCAGGCCCTGCCTCCCGGAAGCTGGAAGCTGCAGCACCGCTTCTCCACGGGGGAAACCGTCGACGCGCTGGTCCGCATGGGCGACGTCGAGGTCCCGATCGACAGCAAGTTTCCGCTCGAGAACTGGAGGCGCGCGCACGAGGCCGCCGAGGAGGTCGAGCGCCGCCGGGCCCGCCGCGAGTTCGCTGCGGACGTTCGCCGCCACGCCGAATCCATCCGACGCAAGTACGTGCGCCCGGAGGAGGGAACCACCGATTTCGCCTTCATGTACGTTCCCGCCGAGGCCGTCTATGCGGAGGTCGCGCTCGACGCCGAGGGCGGTGCGCTCGCGGACGAGTGCGTCGCCGCCCGGGTGTTCCCGGTCTCGCCGCGATTGCTCTACGCGTTTCTCTCGACCGTGGCGCTCTCCCTGCGCAGCCAGGAGATGCAGAAGCGCGCGCAGGAGATTCTCGAGCGGCTCTCTCAGCTCGAGCGGCTGTGGGGCGAAGTCGAGGAGCCCTTCGACAAGCTCGGCCGGCACCTGGGCAACACCGAGAAGCAGTTCGAGGAGGCCTCGCGGGCGCTGGACCGCTTCGGCGCGCGGCTGTCGGGCATCGCGCAGGCCGGCCTCGAGGAGGGCGAGTCGGCGGAGAACGTCGAGCCCTTCCCGCTGCTGCGGACGCCTTCCTGACCCGGGGACGGACCCGGCCCGTCCCCGCCGTCGCCTGGGGGCCGCGCCCCAGCTGGTAGACTGCGCCTTCCACTTGGGCACTCCCCGCACCATGAGCCTTCGTGTCCACTCCGAGATCGGCAAGCTGCGGTCGGTGCTCGTGCATCTGCCGGGGCCCGAGATCGACCGGATGGTGCCGTCGATGATGGAGGAGCTGCTCTTCGACGACATCCTCTTCGGAGGGCGCGCCCGCGAGGAGCACCGGCGCTTCCAGCAGGTGCTGGGATTCGTCGCCGACGAGGTGCTCGATGTCCAGGACCTGCTGGCGGAGGTTCTGGCGTCGACGGAGACGCGCGGCGCGATCCTGGAGGACCTCGGCCGAACGCTCGGCTGGGGGCCCGACATGGACTACCGGCTTCGCGACCTCCCCTCCGAGGAGCTCGCGCTCGCGCTCGTCGCGGGCCTGGAGCGACCGGCTCAGGAGATCGCGCAGTCGGCCTCGGAGCTGTACTGGCTTCCGCCGGTGCCCAATTACTTCTTCCAACGCGACCCGCTGGTCGTCGTCGGGGATCGCGCGATCCGCTGTGCGATGGCGACGAGCGCCCGCATGCGAGAGCCGCTGCTCTCCGGATATGTCTTCCAGTACCACCCGCGCTTCGCGCGACCGGACGTCTTCTGGTTCCAGGAGTTCTCGACGGACTACGGTGCACGCCCGACTTCGTATGCCCGCATGCGCCCGCGGATCGAAGGGGGGGACATCCTGGTGCTCCGCGAGGACGTGCTCGTGATCGGCTACTCCGAGCGCACGGCGAAGACGACGATCGAGCGGCTGTCGGAGGCGCTCAAGGCCGAGAAGTCGCCGGTCAAGAAGATCTACGTCGTCGCGATCCCGCCGGCGCGCTCGTACATGCACCTGGACACGGTGTTCACGATGATCTCGACGGGGGAGTGCCTCGTCTACGGGCCCATGATGCTCCCCGACGGGACCGAGGAAGCCGATGTCTACGAGTGCGACCTGTCTCGCCGGCAGATCGCCTGGACCTCGGAGAAGGACCTTCTCTCGGCGCTGAGGAAGCAGAAGATCGACCTCGCGCCGATCCGCTGCGGCGGAGAGGACCCGATCGCGGAACGGCGCGAACAGTGGACCGACGGCGCGAACGCCTTCAACCTCGCGCCGGGCCTGCTGATGCAGTACGACCGCAACGAGCGGACGATCGAGCAGCTCGCGCGCGCGGGCTACGAGGTCGTCAAGGTCGAGGAGCTGCTGCTGGGCAAGCGGGATCTCGACTGGAGGCCCGGCAAGAAGATCCTGATTTCCCACGAGGCGGACGAGCTCTCGCGGGCCCGCGGCGGCCCCCGGTGTATGACGATGCCACTCGTGCGGGAGGAGCCTGAGCCGTGAATCGTGAATGTGAATGGTGAATCGACCGAGGGCTCGAGTCTCCATTCACGATTCACGATTGACGATTCACGATCTCGTCCCATGAATCGCACCCCCTTCTTCTCCTTCGTCCGTCCGCTCGCGGTCGTGGCGTTCGGCGGCAACGCCCTCCTGCGTCCGGAGGATGGAGGCACGACCGCGCAGCAGCTCTCCCGCGCGCGTGAGGCGGTGCGCCGGCTCCTCCCGATTCTCGGGCGCGGCTACGAGCTGATCGTCGTGCACGGCAACGGCCCCCAGGTGGGCAACGTGCTGATCCAGCAGGAGGAGGCCGCCGCCAAGGTCCCTCCGCAGACTCTCGACTTCTGCGTCGCGCAGACCGAAGGCTCCATCGGCTTCCTGCTCGAGCTGGCGTTCGCCGGCGAGCTGCCGCGCGCCGGCTTTCGCAAGGAGGTCGTGACGTTCCTGACCCTGGTCGAGGTCGACGCGGCCGACCCGGCGTTCCAGAAGCCTTCCAAGCCCGTCGGCCCCTTCTTCTCGGCGGAGCGCGCCCGATCCCTCGAGGAGGAGCAGGGATGGCGGATGGCCGAGGACGCCGGCCGCGGATGGCGCAAGGTCGTGGCGTCGCCGCGTCCGCGCGGAATCCGGGGCGTCGAGGTCGCCGCACTGCTCGTCAACCGCGGCCACATCGTCGTGGCGGCCGGCGGCGGAGGCATCCCGGTCGTCGTGACCGAAGACGGCGACATCCGCGGCGTGGAGGCCGTCATCGACAAGGACTACGCCGCGGCGAAGCTCGCGGCGGAGCTCTCGGCGGATCTCTTCATCGTGCTGACCGGCGTCGATCGGGTCGCCCGGGACTTCGCCACCCCGCGCGAGACCCCGCTGCCGCGTCTCACGGTCGCCGAGGCCCGGCGGCTGCTCGCGGAGGGCCAGTTTCCTCCGGGCAGCATGGGGCCCAAGATCGACGCGGCGTGCCTCTTCGTGGAGGCCGGGGGACGAGAGGTCTTGATCACGCGCGCCGAATCCCTCGAGGACGCGCTCGCGGGTCGCACCGGCACCGTCATTCGCGAGAACGCCTGATGCGCGGTTCGACCGGACTGCCTCGGTACCTTCCGCTGCTGCTCGCGGCGGTGGCCCTCGTGGTGGCGTGCATGCTCGTCAGCGGCGCGCTCGCGCGGAGGGCGGTGCCGGGGTTGCCGGGCGAGAAGACCGAGGGACGCGTGGCGGGAGATGCCGTCGAGCTGCGCGAGCGCGCGGAGCCCGGCGCTCCCGTGCGCTCGACGCTCGCGCGGGGCGCGCGCGTGACGCTCGAGGAAGACCTGGGCCGCTGGTACCGCGTCGAGACCGAGGACGGAGCGACGGGGTTCGTCCGCGCGGATGGAATCGAGCGGGACACCGAGCGCGAGGCGCGCGAGGGGCGGGCGAAGGCGGTGCTCGCCTTCAAGCCGGTCTTCGGCGTGGTGGCCGAGGCCACGGACCTGCTGCTGGGACCGTATCCGGCGGCGGCCCGGGCGGGGCGGCTGGAAGATGGAACCGTCGTGAAGATCCACGCCGTCGACCACGCCTACTTCGCGATCGCGCACGACCGCGAAGGCCTCGCCTACGTCCGCTCCGTGGACGTCGACCTCGTCCCGCCCGACCCGCGCCTGCCCGAGATCAAGGCGGCGCGCATGCGGGACATCAAGGATCTGACCGTCATCGAGATCCCGCCCGCCGAGTTGACGCCCGGGTCGGCGCCCGGCGCCTCGACGTCCGTACCGGGAGAGGTGGCGCCGCCGGAAGACGCGATCGAGACGGAGCCCGCGCCCGCCGCGGGTGTCGTGGAGGAGGCGAAGCTGCTCTCGCGCGTCGATCCGGTCTACCCGACCACGGCGCGACGCGCCGGCATCTCGGGCATGGTGGTCCTCGACGTCGTGGTCGGCGCCGACGGCCGCGTGACGGACGTCGAGGTCCAGCGGGGCCTCCCGCTCGGGCTCTCGGAGGCGGCGGTCGAGGCCGTGCGCCGCTGGCAATACCGCCCGGCGCAGGGCGCGGCAGGCCCCGTCGCCAGCCGAAAGGTCGTCCGGATCGAGTTTCGCCTGCGGTAGGCGGCCGCGACGATGGTGCGGACCGTGTGGGCGGCGTAGACTTTTCGAAGATGTTGCAGGTGCTATTCGAGGCCGAGGGCCGGGCGCAGGTCTTCACGCTTCCGCGCGACCGCGACGAGGCCTCGATCGGACGCTCGAGCGACAACGACATCGTCCTGAACGACTTCTCGGTGTCGCGCCGCCATGCCGTCCTGCGCAGGGAAGAGGGCGTCTGGGTCATCTACGACAACCAGTCGACCAACGGCGTGCGCATCAACGATCGTCAGGTTCCCCGCAGCCCCGTCGCCGACGGCGACCTCGCGACGATCGGGACCTTCCAACTTCGCTTCAAAGAAGAGGCGGAGGTCCCGCGAAAGCCGTTCGAGGCGACGTCGACCTGCATTCGGCCGATCTCCGAGTTCAACATGGAATTCGGGCTCGAGAAGGGCCCGGTCTTCGCGCCGGAGTCGACGGAGCGCCGCAAGCGCGTCGTGCTCGACGATGCCTACCGCACGCGGGTGTTCGAGATCCTCGTCCAGGTCGCCAAGACGCTGATCTCGGTCGACGACGTGCACGCGGTGCTCGGCACCGTCATGGACCTGATCTTCGAGTACCTCCCGGTGGACCGCGGCTTCCTGCTGCTTCGCGAGGGCGACAAGCTCGAGCTGCGGGTCTCCCGGCTGAAGGGCTCCTCGCGCGCCACGACGGACGGCTCGCCGCCCTACTCCCGGACGATCATCGACATGGTCCTGAAGGACCAGGTCGCCGTCTTGACTTCCGACGCCCTCGCCGACGAGCGCTTCGAGGCGGGAATGTCGATCCGCCTCCAGCAGATCCGCTCGGCAATGTGCGCCCCGCTCTGGAGCCGGGACTCCGTCATCGGCGTCATCCACGTGGACTCTCCGATCCACGTGGGAACCTTCACGGAGAAGGACCTGGATCTCCTGACCGCGCTCGCGAACTTCGCCGCGGTCGCCATCGAACGGGCCCGGCTGCACGAGCGCGTTCTCGAGGAGAAACGCATCCGCGGCCGGCTGGAGCGCTACCACTCGCCGCAGGTCGTCGAGGCGATCATCGGGACCCGCTCCACGCCCGAGCAGGAGGGGGTCCGCACCCGGATGGTCACGGTGCTCTTCGCCGATCTGGTGGGCTTCACGACCTGGTCGGAGCGGATGGCGGCCCCGTCGCTGGCGGCTCTGCTGAACCACTTCTTCACGGTCGCCTCCGATGCCGTGTTCACGCAGGGCGGCACGATCGACAAGTTCATCGGGGACGCCGTGATGGCGTTCTTCGGCGCGCCGCTGGACCAGCCCGACCACGGCCTGCGCGCGGTCGAGGCCGCGGTGCGGATCCGGGAGGCGGTCGCCGACTGGAACCGCGAGCGCGTGGCGGCGGGCGAGACCCCGATCGAAGTGCGCATCGCGCTGAACACCGGCGAGGTCATCGTCGGCGACATCGGCTCGGAGCGCCGCGTCGACTACACGGTGCTGGGAAACGCGGTGAACGTCGCGGCCCGCATGGAGGAGTTCGTCGCCGCGGCGGGAGACATCGTGATCGGTCCGCTGACCCACGAGGCGGTGGCCGGGCGGTTCCCGGTCGCGCAGCTGGGCTTCTTCGCGCTGAAGGGCGTCACGGAAAAAGTGCCGCTCTACAAGGTGCTGCAGGCGCCGGCGGAGAAGGGCTCCGGGGGGCCGCGGGACCCCGCCGCCGCAACGCCGGCGTAGCCTCCGATCTCGAAGCCGCCGCATAGAATCGCGGCATGCGACTCGCGCTTGGGGTCCTTCTCGCCCTTTTCGCGCCCGCGCAACCCCCTCCTCCCGCGTCCGCCGACCGCGAGCTCCTGGTCTTCGCCGCCGCGAGCCTGACCGAGTCGGTGCAGGAGATCGCGGCCGCGTTTCAGTCCCGGACCGGCACGCGCGTGACGTTCTCCTTCGGAAGCTCGGGCGATCTGGCGCGTCAAATCGAGGCCGGGGCGCCCGCCGACGCGTTTCTCTCGGCGGATACCGGGATGATGGACAGAATCGAAGGCAAGGGGCTGGTGCGGCGGGAGGACCGGCGGGAGTTTCTCTCGAATACGCTCGTCGTCGTCGTGCCGGTCGATTCCACGACGTCGATCGGCTCCGCCGGGGATCTCGCCGCGCTGCCGAAGCTGGCATTGGCCGATCCCGCCTCGGTTCCCGCTGGCCTCTACGCCAAGAAGTGGCTCGAGGACGCGGGCGTCTGGAAGCAGATCGAGCCGAAGGTCGTGCCGACGCTGGACGTGCGCGCGTGTCTCGCGGCGGTCGCGTCGGGCGCGATGCCGGCCGGCGTGGTCTACATCACCGACGCAGCCGTCTCGGAGAAGGTCCGCATCGCCTGGGTCGTCGCGGATGGCCCGCGGATCCTCTACAGCTTCGCCCCGGTCGCCGCCTCGAAGCGTGCCGCCGCGGCGAAGGCGTTCCTGGAATTCGCCGGCGGCTCCGAGGGCCGTGCGGTCTTCGAGCGGCGCGGCTTCCGCACCCTTCCCGTGTCGGCGCGTTGAGCGCGGATCTCTCCATCGTCCTCCTGACGCTGCGCGTCGCGCTGGCGGCGACCCTCGTCGTCCTGCCGGTGGGCGTGCTCGCGGCGTGGTGGCTGGCGCGGTGGCGCGGGCCCGGCCGATCCCTCGTCGAGACGATGCTCGCGCTGCCGCTGGTGCTCCCGCCCACGGCGGTCGGCCTGCTGCTGCTCGAGCTGCTGCGGCCGGCCGGCGCGATCGGCCGTCTGCTGTCGGGCCTGAACCTCGAAGTGCTCTTCACCTGGAAGGCCGCGGCGATCGCCTCGGCGGTCATGGCGTTCCCGCTGATGGTGCGGCCGGTCCGGACAGCCTTCGAGGAGGCCGATCCGCGGCTCACCTCGCTCGCGCGCTCGCTGGGCGACGGCCCGATCCGAGCCTTCCGACGGATCGCCCTGCCGCTCGCGTGGCGGGGGATCCTCGCGGGGACGGTGCTCGCGTTCGCCCGCGCCGTCGGAGAGTTCGGCGCGACGATCCTGATCGCCGGCAGCATCCCCGGCCGCACCCAGACGCTGGCGCTCGCGATCTTCCACCGCACCCAGATCGGGCAGGATGCGGAGGCCCTGCGCCTCGTCGCGATCACGGTCGCGATCGCGTTCGTCGCGCTCTGGTCGACGGAGCTGCTGCGGACGCGTCGCTCGCGGCGCCTTCGCGGCGAGCCATGATCACGATCGACGTCCGCCTTCCGCTCGAGCACTTCGATCTCGCCGTGGCGGCGGAGCTTCGGGGCCGGGCGGTCGGACTCCTGGGCCCGTCGGGCTCGGGAAAGACCTCGCTGCTCGAGGCGATCGCCGGCCTGCGTCGCGGCGTGACCGGCCGGATCGTGCGAGAGGGGGAGGTGCTCCTGGACTCCGCGAAGGGCGTGCGCCTGCCGCCCGAGCGCCGGCGGGTGGGCTACGTCCCGCAGGAGTCCTTGCTGTTCCCTCACCTGAGCGTCGAAGAGAACGTGCGCTACGCAATGCGCGGCGGAAGCGAAGAGGTCTTCCGCGACGCCGTCGAGATCCTGGAGATCGTTCCGCTGTTGCCCCGTGCCCCCGCGACGCTCTCGGGCGGTGAGCGCCAGCGGGTCGCGCTGGCGCGCGCGATCGCGAGCCGGCCGAGGCTGCTGCTGCTGGATGAGCCGCTCGCCGGCGTCGACGTGGCGCTGCGGGGTCGAATCGTGCCTTACCTGCTGCGGATTCGCGATGAGCTTGCGATCCCGTTTCTCTACGTCACCCACAACACGGGGGAGGCGGCGCTGCTGCTCGAGGAGGGCCTGTGGCTCGAGCGCGGCCGTTTGCGCGCGACCGGTCCGATCGGGCGCGTTCTGGAGGAGTCCGCCCGCGTCGGCGGAGATTCCGGCGCCGTGATCGAGAACCTCTTCGCGGGGACCCTCGAGGAGCTCGCCCGTGACGGCGTTCGGGGATTCCGCGTCGGCGATGCGCGGCTGTTCGTGCCGGATCCGGGGCACACCGGTCGGGGCGTCTACGCCGTCGCTCCCTCCGACGTGCTGCTGGCGGCGGCGGCGCTGCCGGCGGTCTCCGCCCGGAACGTGCTCGAGGGCATGGTTTCTTCGGCGCGGGACGCCGGAGGTCTGCGGCTGGTTTCCGTCGAGGCCTCGGGGCTCGCGTGGACGGTCTCGCTGACGGCCGCCGCCGCGGCCGAGCTCGGTCTCGAGCCCGGCCGCAGGGTCTGGCTGGCGGTCAAGGCTGCGGCATTTCGGCCGCTGTCGTGAGACGCCAGGCAGCTCTCAGAACGACACGCGCAGGCCGAGCGTCACGTCCACGCCCGGGAGGGGAGCGACGTCCTTCAGAAAGGAGACGTGGTTGAGGGCTTCCTCGTCGGTCAGGTTGATGCCGCGCAGATAGATTTCGGCCAGGCTCGTGCCGAAGAAGAACCGGTATCCCGCCATCGCGTTGAGAAACGTGTAACCGGGTGTCGGCGTCTCGTTTTCCGCGACGCGATCCTGTTCTTCCGTGCGGCGGACCTCCACGGAGCCGTACCAGCGCTCGCTGTTGTAGCGCAGGCCCCCCCAGTATCGAACCGGGGGGATCCGGGGCAGATCGCCGCCCTGGGACAGCTCGGCGCGGACGTAGTCGCCTCCCAGCTCCAGAGTCAGATGACTCGGGTCGGCGTGGATCAGGTCGAAGTCCACGTGCGCTTCGCCGCCGGTGAATTCGGCGTCGGCCTGCAGGAAGGCGAAGACCGGAAGGCCGTCCTCCTCCTCCCCGGTCGGGTTCAAGTAGATGAAGTCGGTGATGTCGCTGTAGAAGAACGAGACCTCGCCGGAGAAACGTCCGCCGGTCTTGCGGAAGGAGAGGTCGTAGCCGGTGGTCTGCTCGACCGCAAGATCGGGGTCGCCGATCTCGAACGCCTGCGTGGCGGCGTGCGGACCGTCAGCAAACAGCTCCTCGGCATTTGGGAACTTGTTGGCGCGCGTCACGGCGAAGGCAATCGTCCAGTCCGGCGCCGGCAGCCAGGCGAGCCCGGCGGAGTACGAGAAATCGTCGAAATCCCGTGTCGTGGATTCTGCGTCCACCGGGTTGGCCGCGGTGTCCTGGTTCTCCCAGCGGCCCCCGAGCTGAAGGCGGAACGAGGAGGAGAGCGCGAGCTCCTCGACCGCGAAGATCGCCCAGTTGTCCGTCTGCGTCGGCGGGACGAAGGCCTCTTCCCCCAGCGCCTGGAAGTCGCGGTTGGAGACCTGGAAGCCGACGGATCCCGTCAGGCTGCCCGCGGCCTTCTGCGGGAGCTCCAGCCGGAAATCGTTGTAGTCGTTGAAGAACTGCGTCCCGATCTCCGCTCCCTCGGTGTTCGAGGCGGGCGCCTCGAGCTCTGCGTGCTCGTAGTTGGTCAGCCCGTACCGGGCCTTGACGCCCTTGAAGAACAGGAAGGGCCGGGTGAGCTCGCCTCGGAAGTCCCATCGCTTCTGGACCATGTCGATGGAGACCGGGCCCTCTTCCTCCTGGCGCGGGCCCGCCGCGAGCCGGCGACTCAACCCGTCGGCCGTGCCGGCCTCTTCGTCCTCATCGCCGGACGCCACACCGACCGGGATTCCGTAGAGCGTATCGAACCGCGAGTACGCGAGGCCGATGAAGCCGATATCGCCGACCAGGCTGGCTCCGGCGGAGTAGCCGTTGGATTCCAGGCGGCTGTTCTCGAGCTTGCCTGCCGGAACTTCGATGTCGTGCGTCGCGCGGCCGAACGCCTCTCCGTGGAGAGCGATGGATCCCAGTTGGCCGTCCAGGTGCGCGCTGCCGAGGCGTTGATCGCCGTTGGAACCGTAGCCCAGGTTGACGGTGCCCGAGAACGGCTCGGTGGACAGTCGGTCCGGGATGCGCGAATCGATGATGTTGACCACGCCCCCGACCGCGTTGGAGCCGTAGAGCAGCGTCGCGGGCCCCCGAAGAACCTCGATGCTTTCCGCCGCGAGGGGGTCGACCGTGACGGCGTGATCCTGGCTAGTGCTGGAGGCGTCCCCGACGCCGAGACCGTTCTCGAGGATGCGGATGCGGTCTCCCTCGAAGCCCCGGATGACGGGGCGTGAGGCTCCCGGCCCGAAATAAGTGGAGTTGACGCCCGGCTCGCGCGAGAGCGACTCGCCCAGAGTCGGCTGCATGACCTCGGTCAGCTTCTCGGCGTCGATGACGAGCACCGGCTGGTATGTCTCGCCGAGCGTGCGCGCCTCCGGATTCGCCGTGACGACGACACGCTCCTGGTGAGCGGTCAGATCCAGGGTCACCGTCACCGGCGTTCCCCCCTCACCGGCCTCGACGCGCTCGACCGCATGGCCGTAGCGCGGGCTGTCGATTTCCAGGAGGTAGGCACCAGGGGCGACGCCATCGACTCGGAATTTGCCCTCGTTGTCTGTCCGGACGGAGCGGCGCAACTCGACGACGGTCACGCGGGCGTCCGGGACGGGAGTCCCGCCGGGTGTCACGACGCGGCCGGATATCTGGCCGGCGCCCTGCGCAGGAATCGTTTGGGACATCGCAAGCGCGGCAAGGAACGCCGCGATGGTGCGGATCATTCGGTTCATTGGTCTCTCCATAGGACCCGGCAACGGCCGGGTTCTTTCCGTTGAGGTCCGGCGGTGCCGGATCCCGTATGCGGAACTAGGAGAGGACGGGAGGAGCGCGCGGAGAGGCGAGGCAACGTGAGTACTGGTCGCGGTACCCGACAGGCATTGCCGCGACGAGCGGGGACGCGACTTCCGCGACTAAGGACGGTCTGCCAGGGGTGGGAAGCGCCGTGCCCGACCGCGCGAGACTACGGCAGACGGCGCAAGTCGCGCCATCAGGAGAAGGTGGATCGGGACAGACCGGGTGAAGCCCGTCGGATGCCTGGAAGGTCTCCGTCCGGAGGTGCGCGAGCGCGACGATCGGGGCCGACGCCGCCCCGGCCATCGCCATCAGGGCGATCGCCAGACCCAGCTTGGCGCGGCGGCGTGGTGCGACGCCCATCAAGTTGACGGCAATCCGATGAACCACGGATTCGATTGTATGGTGGCGGGCGGGCTTTTTCGACTGTGTGGGATCAACGCCGCGAAGGGACGGGCATGGCGGCCGCGACCCGCCGCTCGAACTCCGGGTCGGCCGGCTCGAAGTCCAGAGACTTCCAGGCGCGGAAGGAGAGGCCGGCGAGCATGGGCTGGGCCGCGTCGAGGGCCGCCTCGCAGTCGGCCTTGAGCTCGCCGGGAAGTCTCGCGACGATCTCCCGGGCCAGCGGGTCCTGCGGATGCGCCGCGACGAAAGCGTTCGCGGCGTTCGCGA
>DATBIJ010000025.1:0-4619 GCA_036557025.1 Thermoanaerobaculia bacterium
CGTCTTCGGCCGCTTCGAAGACCTTCTGCAGGAGACCGCCAAGTCCCCTGCGATGCTCTGGTACCTGGACAACGCGAGATCGGTCGCCGAGCCCGCGAACCGGACCGCGAGCGGCGACAAGCGCGTCCAGCGTTTCCTCCAACGATCGGACCCGGAGATTCGCGCGCAGATGCCGACCGGCATCAACGAGAACTACGCGCGCGAGCTGATGGAGCTCCATACCCTCGGCGTCGACGGCGGGTACACGCAAAAGGACGTCACCGAGCTGGCGCGCCTGCTGACCGGATGGGGGATCGACCGGCGCGGCTTCGGAAGCGGAGGCTTCCAGTTCCGCTCCGTAGTGCACGACGCGAAGGAAAAGCAGGTGCTCGGCCACCGCTTCCCGGCGGGCGGCGGCATCGAGGAGGGCGAGCGCATGATCGCCATTCTCGCGAGCCACCCCGCGACCGCGCGCCACATCGCGCAGAAGCTCTGCCGCAAGTTCGTCGCGGACGAACCGCCGGCGGATCTCGTCGCCCGCGTCGCGTCGGTCTTCACCGCCAGTCACGGCGATCTTCGCGAGACCGTGCGCGCCGTCGTCACCGCGCCAGAGTTCCTCGACCCGCGTCATCACGGCGGAAAGGTCAAGACCCCGCTCGAATACGCGGTCTCCGCGGTCCGAGCCTCCGGCGCGACCACGGACGGTCGCGGCCTGGGACGCGAGCTGGCCGGCCTGGGCCAGCCGCTCTATCTCTGCCAGCCGCCGACCGGCTACGCGGAGGAGTCCGAGGCCTGGATCTCGTCGGGCGCGCTGCTGGCGCGGATGAACTTCGCGACGGCCCTGCTCGAAGGGCGCGTGGCGGGCACGCGGGCGGGCGCCGCGCCTCCCGAGCTCACCGCGGCGGGGCTCGGCGGGCCCGATTTCCAGAGGCAGTAGCCGCAACCGAGGGCCCGATGATCCACCGCCGCCTCTTCCTGAAGTCCTCCGGCCTCGCGCTGGTCGCGGGAGGCTTCCTGCCGGGAACCTTCGTTCGGATGGCCGCCGCGGCGACGCCGGGACGCCGGCGCGCGCTCGTGGTGGTGTTCCAGCGCGGGGCCGTCGACGGTCTGAACATGGTCGTCCCGTACGCCGAGAAGGCGTACTACGACGCGCGGCCGTCCATCGCGATCCCCCGACCCGGCCAGAAAGAGGGCGCGGCGATCGACCTGGACGGGTTCTTCGGCCTGCACCCCTCGCTCGAGCCCTTGGCCGCGCTCTACCGCGACCGATCGCTCGCCTTCGTGCACGCGGCGGGGAGCCCGGACCCCACGCGGTCGCATTTCGACGCTCAGGACTTTCTCGAGTCCGGCACGCCGGGACGCAAGTCCACCCGCGACGGCTTTCTCTCCCGCGCGCTCGCCGTCACGACGCCCGCGGCGGCCTCTCCGCTGCGCGCCGTCGCGGTGACGCCGGCACTGCCGCGGATCCTCGCCGGCGAGGCGGGCGCCCTCGCGATCCCGAGCCTCGATCGGTTCGGTGTGCGCGGCGGGTCGGAGAAGAACGCGGCATTCGAGGCCGCGTATGGGGCGGAGTCCGGCGGACCGCTCGCCGCGACCGCGAAGGAGTCCTTCGAGGCGGTGCGCCTCGTGCAGAAGGCCGCCCCCGAAAAGCTCGCGCCGGCGAACGGCGCGACCTACTCGTCTACCCCGCTGGCGCGCTCGATGAAGCAGATCGCGCAGCTCCTGCGCGCCGATGTCGGGCTGGAGGTCGCCTTCGCCGACGTGGGCGGCTGGGACACGCACGCCGGTCAGGGCGGTTCGCAGGGACAGCTCGCCGGCCGGCTGCGGGACTTCGGCGCGACGCTCAACGCGTTCTCGCGCGACCTGGGAAGCCGGATGTCCGACGTGACCCTCGTCACCGTCTCCGAGTTCGGCCGGACCGTTCGGGAGAACGGGAACCGCGGCACCGACCACGGCCACGCCAACGTCCTCTCGGTGATGGGCGGCGGGGTCGCGGGCGGGAAGGTCTACGGACGCTGGCCTGGTCTCGCACCGTCCGCGCTCTTCGAAGGCCGGGACCTCGCCGTCACCACGGATTTCCGCGACGTGTTCGCGGAGCTGCTGGAGGCTCGCCTGGGCGTGACGGCTCTCGGCGGCGTGTTCCCGGGCTGGACTCGCGGCCGACCTCTCGGACTCACCGCCGCGTAGAGGTTCCCCGGCGCCGTCCTTCGCGACGGCGCCTTCGTCCGCGGCGCCGTGCGCCGCTCCCGCGATGCCGGTCGTGTGTCCCGCGAAGCGAACCCGCGCGCGACGCGAGCGTCCTACGCGACATGAATCCGGCTCGCGGCGCGGCGATCGTTCTGCTCGCCCTGTCGCTGCCCGACGGCGCGGCCGGCGTCGAGCCGGAGCCCACCCCGCCGCCGCGCGGCGCACGCCTGACGCTCGCGCTCCGGCTCCCGATGGCGATCGCGACGCAGAGGCTGGGAGATCCGCGCTGCGCGGCGGTCCTCGATCACTTCAAGGACCGCGACGGCGCGCCCTTGAAGGCCGTCCTCACGCCTCGCTCGCGCACGCCCGCCGAGCATCTCCAGGGCCTGACGTTCGTTGCGGAATCCAGCGGCCCGTGCCGCCGGGGGCCCGTCATGGCCTGGACGACACCCGGCGCGTCCCGCGTCGTGATCTGCATCGAGCACTTCGAGCGGATCTCGCGTCACAACCCCCGCATCGCGGCGACGGTGCTCATCCACGAGATGCTGCACACCCTCGGCCTCCCGGAGAGGCCTCCGAGCTCCGAATCGATCACTTCGGGGGTCGTCGAACGCTGCGGGCGCTGAGCCCACCGCCGTCGCCGGGCGCGGGCTCACGGGAATCCTTTTCGGCGGTCTGGGTCGAGTCGGACACCTGGAACACGCGGTAGGTCATCTTCACCGTGCCGAGGCGCACGGCGTCGCCGTCCTGCAGCGGCGAAACCCCGGCGACCGGCCGGTCGCCGACGAAGGTGCCGTTCTTGCTCTGCAAGTCCTCGATCGTGGCGCCGGGGCCCAGGATCGCGATGCGCGCGTGTCGGCGCGAAATGCTCTTGTCCTCCAACACGACCGTGGCCGAGGCGTCGCGGCCCAGCACGTTCTCCCCTTCGACCAGCGCGATCTGCCGGAGTCCCCAGATCAGCCGGTAGGCGAAGTCCGGCACCGCACGATCGGACGGCGTATCCGTCACGGACTCCGCGGGTCCGTGGAAGGCGTACCCGAAGCGATGCACGGTCCGGATCCAACGGTTCTCTTCCGAGTCCTGGATGGCGGAGCGAACCTCCGCCAGCAGGCTCGTGAGGGTCCCGTCCGAGACGAAGGTCCCGGGCCAGAGCGCGCGATGGATCTCGTCCTTCGACAAAGCGCGCGGCCGGCTCTCGAGCAGCAGCCAGAGGAATCCGAACGCCTTGGGCGTGAGGTGGACCGGCTTCCCTTCGACGTGCAGCTCTCGCGTGATCCCGTCGAGCGCGCAGTCACCGAACCGGTATTGCATCCCAGCTCCCGGAAATAACCCGGGACTTCCCCGGACCTTCTCGACGACTCCCGTCGTGATGAGGCAGATCTTGATTATCGCGCACGGGCCGCGAGTTTCCGCGGCCGGGCGCTCCGAAAGGAGCCGCTCATGGAACGTCGCGATAGGGGATCCCGGGTCGCCCTCCTCCTGCTTCCCCTGCTGCTCCTCGCAACGCCGCTTCTCGGCAAGACGCGCCTGATGGCCGGGGGCGTCGCACGAACGGGCCGCGAGGACCTCCTCGCGGAGGCCATCGGCGCCGCCGCCGCGAAGCTCGCGCAGGAGCCCTGCGCGTCGCTGCTGTCGGAGTTTCGCGACGCCGACGGGCGCACGCTGGCGCAGAACCTGGAGACCACCGGCCAGACCCCCGCCGGATACCTGGGCCTGCTCGTCTTCTTCGACGGCGCCGGCGAGGAGCGCTGCGCGGATCGCTCGATCCTCGCCGCCACGACGCCCGGGAGCCGCGTCGTGTCGATCTGCACGCCGCAGTTCTTCGAGCGCCAGCGACGCGACCCCGCGCTGGCCTCGGTCCTGCTGATCCACGAAGCCCTCCACACGCTCGGCCTCGGTGAGAATCCCCCTTCCAGCAAGGAGATCACTGCGGCGGTGATCGCGCGGTGCGGCCGATGAGCACGCCGAACGCGGCATCGTCCTTCTCCTCGGTGAATCCCGCCCTTCCGGAGCGCACGCGCGACTTGTTCGTCCAGCTCACCGCCCTGGGAATTCCGTGGGTCCGCATCCTGGAGGAGGAGATCGAGGCCGAGCGGGCCCTACGCCAGAAGTTTGCCCTGCTGGAGGACGACTGGCCGCTCTGGGCGGCCTTCGTGAGCCTTCCGCTGTCTCCGCTCTCCTCCTTCCGCGTGCGCGACCGCATCCACGCCCTCTCCTGCGAGGCGCGCAGCCTCCAGTGCCCCTCGGCCTCGCGCCAGCTTCGCGGCGCGCTGCGCCACCTGCTCGGCAACGGCAACGGCGCGCCAGCGCTCGCCATCGAGCGGCACCTCTGGTTCGCCTACCAGCGGGTCCTGATGCTCCAGCGGGTCGGCCGGGCCGCCCGCCAGAGCCAAGGCCCGCAGGAAGATCGTCTCGCCTTCGTCACGATGAAGACGGCGTGCGACCTCTCCGAC
>DATBIJ010000026.1:0-23857 GCA_036557025.1 Thermoanaerobaculia bacterium
GCTTCCGGACCCTCAGGCTCGGGGGACGGACGGTGTCGCGGGCCAATCGCGATGACCGGCATCCGACGGGCCATGGTTCGTGTAGAGGATTCGTACGTCCATCGACGCGAGACGGTCGAAGAGGCGCCGTTCCGCGCGAATCGGCCACCAGTCGTAGAGCAGGATCTCCAGCGGCTTCCACATCGCGACCCATCCGCCGATGAGGAGTCCCTCCCGCAGAACTCGCCCGAGCGCCTCGTTGGACAGCATCCGCTCCACCGCGCTGCCGGCAGCGACGGTGGCCGCCAGGAAGACCAGCCCGATGACCAGGCTCGTGCGGCCGCGGCGCAGGAGCCGGCGAAGTCGTCGCTTCGCGTCCTCGGATCGGCGCTGGAAGTGTTGGCGCATGGCGGTTTCGAGGGTCGCCTCTTCGTCCGGTCTTCCGGCAGGGCGGTCCAGGTGGACGTCCAGACACAGCGGGGCCTTCGCGGGCGTTTCCAGGGCCCAGCCGACGATGAAGGCCTCCGCGCTGGAATCCAGGTCGCGTTCCTGAAACGGGGAGGGATCGATCGAGTTGAAGAGCTGCCAGAGCTCCCCGAGGTGGATCGCGATGCGCTCTCGGGCGGTGGACCGCGAGGGCTCGGTGCGGGAAGGGGCGGTGTCGTCCGTTGGTGAGTCCGCCATCGTTCGCCGATTCGTCAGCCGAAGTCGATCCGTCCGGTCGAGAGGTCGTACATCGACTCGACGATGCGAATGCGCCCCGACCGCTCGAGATCGCGCAGAACCGGGCTCTGTTCCCGGATCAACGCGACCGATCGCGCAACGTGCGTTCGGGCAACGGCGTCGACGAACGCCGGGTTCTCCGAGGTCCGCTCGCCGTCGAAAACCGTCGCGTCGATGGCCGGACGGATCTTCGCGAGCAGGGCCGTGAGGTTGCCGAACTCGACGCCCTCGATGGCGCCCTTGACCGCGCCGCAGGAGGTGTGTCCGAGCACGAGCACGAGCTTGGCGCCCGCGACCTGACACGCGAACTCCATGCTGCCGAGAGTGTCTTCGTTGACGACGAAGCCGGCGAGGCGCGCGGTGAAGATGTCACCGATCCCGACGTCCAGCACGACCTCGGCCGGCACACGGGAGTCGACGCAGCTCAGCACGATCGCCGCGGGAAATTGCCCGGCAGCGCTCGCCCGGAGCTCCCGCAGGAAATCGCGCTTCCTCGGCTGCCCCGTGAAGAAGCGCTCGTTGCCCCGCTTTCCGAGCGCCAGAACCATGTCCGGAGTCAGCGAGTCGCGAAGCTCCTTGGTCAGGGCGTCGCCGCGATCTTCCGGGCCGGGCAGGTCGAGCTCGTCGTTGAGAGGGATGGGGGCCTCCGTGGGTGAGGCGGTCGGTGAAGTCATGGCTCCTCAGGTAGGATTTGAACCTACAACCCTCCGGTTAACAGCCGGATGCTCTGCCATTGAGCTACTGAGGAGCAGAGCGGATCGGGAAGGATAGGGCCCCCGCCGGGGAGTGTCAACTGAGCCCACGCCGTCATCCCGGGAGCGACCGGCCGAGCGTGAGACTCCGATGCCCCCCAGTGCGTCCTTTTTTGAAAGCGGGCTTCCGCGCCCTCGCGGAGCAACGGATGAGTGGAAATCGGCGGGTCGTATTCATCGTTTCGACCTTGTTGCTCGTGGCGACCACCGTCGCGCAAGCGGAAGACCTGCATCTGGATTCGAATTTCGGCGAAGGGGGGATTCTCTACCCGGGATCCACGGGGGTCGTGGTGGCAACGATCCTCGAGCCCGACGGGAGAATCCTGACCGGCGAAACTTTTTTCTTCCAGCCGCTGAATTTCCGCGCGTCGCTGCGAAAGTGCCTCGCCGATGGCTCGCCCGACCCCTCATTCGGGACCTCTAGCTCCGTGACCATCGGCAACTGGACCGGTCTGTCGGACGTCGAGCGGCGGCCCGATGGGGCCATCCTTGCGCTCGGTCGTACCGGGCTGCCCGGCGAGATTCGCCTCGCACGGTTCCACTCAAACGGCGTTCCGGATGGGACGTTCGGATCGGGCGGTCAGGTCGCTCTGACGTTTGGCGGAGACCCGGAGTACGGCTTCGGACTCCTGCTTCAGCCGGACGGCCGCCTCCTCGTCCTCGGCAGAACGCAGACGGCGACAGGAGAGCGGCCCTACCTGGCGCGCCGGCTCTCCGACGGCTCCCCGGATCCATCCTTCGGCACGGCGGGAATCATTTTCGGTGATTCCGCTTCGCCATTTCTTCACCTGGCGCTCGACTCGTCGGGGCGAATCCTCGTCGGCTCGACCAGGGCGCCGGACTCTTCCACGCGGATCCTCGAGGTCATTCGCTACGACTCGACCGGAACACCCGACGCTTCGTTCGGCACCGCGGGTGTCGCGTCGGCGAACCTTGGACGCAGCATCGGGGGCATGGCGTTGGATTCCACCGGTGTGCTCGTCACGGGCTGGGCCGAGGGCCTGCCCCTGGTCATCGCCCGTTTTACGGAACAGGGGGTGCTCGACCCATCCTTCGGCAACGCCGGCTCGGCCGAGATCGGGGCCCCCGATGAGTACAGGGGGTACCCCCTCTCGAGGACGGGGGGAATCCTCGTCACGGGCCTCGCCGAACGAGGGACATTCGATCCCCTCGTCGTCCTCGCGCTGACCGCCGATGGAGATCCCGATCCCACGTTCGGAGTGAACGGGCGAATCGAGATCCCTCTCCAGTTATCGGCCGTCTCCGTGAGCGCGGCCTTTTCATCGGACGGAACCGTCCTGGTCCTTGGAGGGGCATACCAGTTCCTGTGGACCGTCATCGCGCTCGCCCGGCTCGTCTCATGCGCGCCCCCGGGCGGTGCCCCTCCCGCCGTTACGGGCGTCATGCCCGCGGCGGCGCCGGCGGGTGAGGCCGTCGAGCTGACGATCGAGGGGAACGACTTCACTTCCGGCGCGGCCGTCGAGCTTCGAGACCGACCGGTGGATGCGATCGTGTCGCTCTCCCCCGGGGAGATCGTCGTCGACACCTTCCCGGAGGCATTCGGAATGGCCGACGTGATCGTTCGGAATCCCGACTGCCTGGTCGGCGAGCTGGAGGACGCCGTCTATTTCTATCCATCGGATGCGGCTCCGGGTCATCTCTTCTACGACTTCGTCCGGCGAGTCGTTCTGGCGGACGTCACGGCGGGTTGTGATTTCACCCTCTACTGCACGGACTCGCCCGTGTTGCGAAGCCAGATGGCGGTCTTCCTTCTACGGTCGCGCTTCGGACCGACTTACGAGCCGCCGCCCGCGACCGGCACCGTCTTTCTCGACGTCGGAGTGCTCGACTTCGCCGCCGCCTGGATCGAAGAGCTCTACGAGCTGGGCATCACGGACGGGTGCGGGCCGCAGATCTTCTGCCCGCTCAACCCGGTGAGTCGCGAGCAGATGGCGGTCTTCCTGCTCGCCACGCGGGAGGGAACCGGGTACGATCCTCCGCCTGCGACCGGAATCTTCGACGACGTGCCTATCACGAGCATCTACGCGGCCTGGATCGAGGAGCTGTCGCGGCGAGGGATCACCGCGGGCTGCGCTGTCGACCTCTACTGCCCGGAGCGCTCCGTCACGCGCGGCGAGATGGCCGTCTTCCTCGCCGAGACGTTTTCGCTGCCTCTCTAGGGGCCCTGCACGGGCTCCCACGCCGCAAAGGCGACCTTCCAGCGGTCCCCGTCGGGGACCAGTCGAAGGTCGAAGCGGTACTTCGAGTCCGAGGGCAGGAGGCCTTCGAGCGACAGCCCGCCGGGGCCCTTCCCGCTCTTTCCGGTCAGGGTCGCGACGAACGTCGCGCGCGCCGCGCTCTCGCCCGTGCGCTCGATCTCGAGTCCGGAGATCGCGACGTCCAGCGCCTCGTAGGCGGCGAAGTAGCCGCGCACGAGGCGCTCGGCCGCGGCGCGGTCGGCGCCCTCCGCGCCCGTAAAGTCCGCGGTGAGGTTCTCCAGGAACGCCTTCGCATCCCGCTCGTCGGCCGCGGCCTCGAGGCGGGCGACCGCTTCGGCCGCCGGGTCGCCGGACTTGCCGCACGAGATCAGACCCGCGAGAAGCAGGGCGGTCAGGAGCCGGTCGCCGGGCCGTCGCATCGGGAGATATTCTGACAACAATGTTAGGCAGAAAACTTACAACTAAAGACCTGACCCCACTGCTGGTCCTTCTGTTGCTGTTCGCCGCTCCGGTCGCGGCAGCCGAGAAGCCTGCGCTGGTGGTCGTGATCTCGGTCGATCAGATGCGCTCGGACTATCTCGACCGCTTCCGCCCGTACTTCGGCCCCGACGGGTTCCGCCGCTTTCTGGAGAAGGGGGCCGTGTACCCTCAGGCGCGCTGGCGCCACGCGGTCACCTTCACCGGGCCCGGACACGCCTCGCTCGGCACGGGGCTGGATCCGCGCCATCACGGGATCATCGCCAACAACTGGTATGACCTCGTCGACGATCACGCCGTGTACTGCGCCGAGGACCGCGGCGCCTCCTGGGTCGGGGCGCCCGCCAATGCGCCGCGCATCCCCATCTTGCCCGCGTCGCCGGCGAATCTCTCGGCTCCGACCGTCGGCGACCGCCTCAAGGAACACTACCCCGGCGCGCGCGTCGTGGGTCTTGCGCTCAAGGACCGCGCGGGCGTGCTGATGGCGGGTCGCAAGGCGGACGCGGTCGTCTGGTTCGAGGAGCGCTACGCGCGATTCGTGACCTCGAGCTACTACCCGCCGCGCCCGTCGCTGCTCGCGATCAACGAGCGGCTGCCGCAGTTCTTCGACGCGCACCGCACGTGGGGGCTCTCCGGAAAGATCCCGCCCGCCGAGCTGGAGCGGATGACCTTCGACCCGCCGGAGCTCTACGACGCGAAGAGCCAACCCGACGGCGTCGGGCCGAGCTTCCCTCACCACTTGCCGACGGCGCGGGCCGTCGTGTCCTCGCCGTGGGGCGACGAGCTGATGCTGGAGCTCGCGCGCGGGGTGATCGAGGATTTCGCGCTCGGCCGCAACCCGACCGGCTCGCCCGACCTGTTGTCCCTCGGGCTCTCTTCGACGGACTACTACGGGCACTGGTTCGGCCCCGACTCCAAGGAGATCGCGGAAGGGATCGTGCGACTCGATGCGACGCTCGGCGCGTTCTTCCAATGGCTGGACGCCCGCGTCGGCAAGGATCGCGTGCTCGTGTTCCTCTCCGCGGACCACGGGGTCCAGCCGATCCCGCAGGTCGCGCGGGCGAGGCATCTCGCTCGGACCGGCAAAGACGATCCGTCGATCGCGGGGCGCGTCGATCTGAGCAACGGTCCCGGCGACGCGGCGACCGTATACGACGGCTCCGTGGATCGCTTCAAGCTGGAGCTGTTTCTCGCAAAGAAGTACGGGTACGCGCTGAAGTCGAGCGCGCCCAACGCCACGGAGGGCGCGATCCTGTATTTCGACGAGCCCGCCCTCTACCTGAACCGGCGCGTCCTTCACCGCCGCGGCCTGGACGTCGAGCGCGTGAAGGAGGACGTGCGGGCCTGGGTCGGGAAGCTGCCCGGCGTCGCGGCCACGTTCACGAACACGGCACTGTCCGACGGGCTGGCGGAGAGCACGCCGATCGGGGTCGCGCTCGAGCGCTCCTTCCGCGCCGACCGCTCGGGGGACGTGCTGATCGTGCTGAAGCCCGGGTGGATGTGGTCCTACGGCCGCGACGCGGGAACGACCCACGGCCAGTTCGTCGAGGAGGACCGGCACGTGCCGGTCGCGGCGTGGGGAACGGGCGTCGAGCCCGGCGTCTACACGCAGGAGGTCACGCCGCTCTCCATCGCCAGGACGATCGGCGCGATCTTCGGCTTCGAGATCGGCGAGAAGGACGCCCTCGTGCTCGAAGCGGTGCGCGGCCGCGAAGGCATGCCGGCCGTCGCCGCCTCGCCCGCGCGATGACGGAAGATCCGCTGCGCGCGGCGCTCGAGGCGGCCCACGGCGCCCTCGAGGAGAAGCTCGGCGTGTTCCTGACGGCGCTCGCCCGATCCGACGCGGACACCGCGGGATCCTCGATCGTCGACTTCGACGCCGCGCTGCGCCGCTACACCGAGGCGAAGGAGCGCTGGCTCTATCCCCCTCGCGAGTCCGAGCGGCTCGTACCCGCCGAGGACGAAACGCCGGAGCAGGCGCTCTACCGCCAGCTCGCGCTCGAGCACGTCCAGCTGCGCGAGCTCTCCGGGATGCTCTGCCGGATCATCGGCGAGAAATCCGACATCGAGGGCGCGCGCCGGCTGGTGGGCCGGCTGCTGGGACGCTGGGACGGCCACTCCGGGCGCACGATGACGGAGGCGCTGCCGGCGGCGGCGGGGCTCTCGCGGGAAGCGCGCGCGGCGGCCGCGCGAGAGATCGCGCCGGAATGGGGCCTCTAGCGGCCTGCCGCTAGGGGCCAGAAGATCGGGATCAGCACGATCGAGAAGATGAAAACGATCAGCGTCAGCAGGCTTCCCACCCGCGTGAAGTCGATGAAACGGTAGCGACCCGGCCCGTAGACGAGCAGGCACGAAGGCTCGAGCGGCGTCAGGAAGGAGCAGGAGGCCGCGAACGCGACGGTCATGACGAACGTCCGCGGGCTGTACCCGAGGTGGCGCGCCACCTCGACGGCGACCGGCAGTACGACCAGGGCCGCTGCCTGATTCGACATGGGCTGGGTCAGGATCACGGTCAAGAGGAAGAACCCGGCGAGCAGCGCCGTCGGGCCCATCGACGCCGCATGCTCGACGATCAGCCCGGAAACCCAGCGCGCGGCCCCCGTCTTCTCCATTGCCGTACCGAACGCGATCATCGAACCGATCAACACCATCATTCGCCAGTCGACCGACTCATAGGCCTCCTCGGTGGTGAGGCAGCGCGTCAGGACGAGCGCGAGCGCGCCGAGCAGGAATGCGATGGACAGCGGCAGGAGCTTGGTGGCCCCGAGGGCGACCGCGATCACGAAGATCGCGGCGGCCCAGCGGCCCTTGTGGGTCCGCGGGTGGTGGGCCGAGACGTCTTCGAGCGGCAGGAGACCAAGCGAGTCCAGGCGCGCGAGATCCGTCTGGCGCCCCTGGAGCAGCAGAATGTCGCCCTCCCTCAGAATGCGGCGCGCGATCTTGCCGGCGTAGTCGCGGCCGCCGGGCGCGTGGACCGCCAGGACGGTGAGGCTGGATCTCTCGCGCAGGTGCGACTCGCGCAGCGTCTGTCCGGCAAGATCCGAGCGCGGCTGGATCGCCGCCTCGATCAGCCGGAAGTCGCCGGCCTGCAGATCCGGGTCGGAAAGCTTGCGGTCGGGCCGGATGTCCAGGCCCTGGGCGTCCTTCAACAAGAGGACGTCCTCCGCGCTCCCCTCGACGATGAGAACGTCGCCTTCTTCGAGACGCACGTCTGCGAGCGGAACGACCCGCTGTTCGCCGCGCAGGATGCTGACGACGTTCAACTGCAGCGTGCTTCCCAGGCCGGCTTCGCCGAGCGTCTTGCCCGCGAGCTTCGAGCCGGGCGCCACGAGCGCCTCCGTCAGGTAGCGCCGCAACCCATAGCGGTCGGTCAGCGTGTCGGCGGAGTGGTCAGGCAGCAATCGCGGCGCCAGCAAAATCAGATACACCATCCCCAGGACCGTGATCGGGAGACCGGCCTTCGCCATCTCGAAAAAGCCGATCGGCTCCATTCCCCAGCGCGGCAGGAGGCCCGAGACGAGAAGGTTGGTGGAGCTCGAGATCACGGTGACCGGGCTCGAGAGGATCGAGGCGAAGGCCAGCGGCATCAAGATCTTCGAGAGCGGGATGCCGGCGCGGCGGGCCGTGCCGATCACGATCGGCAGGAACGCCGCGGTCGTCACGGTGTTGGCGAAGAACGCGGACACCGTGGTGACGGTGATCAGCAGGTACGCCGCCATCCGACGGGGGTTCTGCCCTCCCAACCCCGCGAGCCGCAGCCCGATCCTTTCGACGACGCCGGTCTTCACGACACCCGCCGTCAGGACGAAGAGGCCGATCAGCACGATGACGATCTCGTTGCCGAAGCCGGCGAGCGCCTCCCCCGAATCGAGCACCTGGCCGAGTCCGATGGCGCCGGGAAGCACCAGCAGGAGCACGACCATCACCCCCACGACATCGACCGGAACGCGGTCCCAGGCGAAGAGGGCGAGCGCCACCGCGAAGAGCACGATCAGGTACGTGATCTCGAAGGTCACGGCGCCGGCTCCGCGGCGATCGTGCCGACCCGCACGCGGCGTGCACGCGGCCCGTCGAGCTCGACCAGGAAGATGCCCTGCCAGCGGCCGAGCACGGGCTTGCCCCCCTCCAGCGGCACGAGCCGCGAGGTCCCGATCGCTTCCGAGAGAAAGTGGGCGGCGGAGTTGCCCTCGCCATGATCGAAGCGCACCGCCGGCACCCACGCCGCGAGCGCCCGCTCGAGATCCGAGGTCACGTCGGCGTCCCAGTTCTCGCCCAGCGTGATCGCCGCGGTCGTGTGCGGCACCGACACGAGAAGCGCGCCGTCGCGGGCGCGAAGCTGAACGGCGGCCCGCGTCACCTCCTCGGTGATGTCGCGGCGCTCGATCTTGCGGGCCGTTTGGACTTCGAACTCGCGAGCAGGCATCGGGCGAGTCTATGCACTCGCCGTGCCTGCCGTCCTAGCGCTCCCGGCCCCCGGCGCGGCTGTTCGGCACGCCGGGGTCCGCGGCGTCCTGCTGGGCGAGCGCCGCGGTCGAGGGCTCCGGGTACAGAACCCGATAGGACTCCGCGTAGAGCAGCACGCGCCGGACGTAGGTGCGCGTCTCCCGGAAGGGATGGGACTCCAGCAGCTCGTCCTCTTCCAGCCCCGGGTTCTCCTGGATCAGACGGGTCATCCGGGCCGGGCCCCCGTTGTAGGCCGCGGCGGCGTAGGCGGCATTGCCGCCGAAGGAGTCCATCAGCTTGCGCAGGTAGGCGGCGCCCAGCCGCGCGTTGACTCCGGGGTCGTAGAGGAACGCCCGGCGGTAGCGGACCCGCAGGACGGACTTCGAGAGGCTGCGCGCCGTCGCGGGCATGATCTGCGCGAGGCCCATCGCGCCGGCGCGAGATTTCGCCTTCGGGTTGAAGACGCTCTCCTGGCGAACGACGCCGCGGAAGAGCGAGGGATCCACGCCGAACTCCCGCGCCGCAGAGGCCGCGACCGCGCCCTCCTCGATCGGATAATAGAAGCGCCGCCAGCCGTCCGGCACCCGCGCCTCCTCGGCGGTTCCCATCTCGGGGAACGCGCGCGACGCCGCCGCGGCGGCCGACAGGAAGCGGCCCAGCGCGTAGTCCGCCTCCGCGATGCGCAGCTCGCGGCCGCGCGAGGGCGCCAGCAGGCGCGCCTCCGCCGCCGCCTCGCGGAACAGGCGAAGGCGCAGCAGCTCGTCGGTCCGGCGATGTGCGGCGCGCTCGACGGTCGGGTCCCCCACCTCGGGACGCGGCCGCCGAGGCATCGACTCGGGGAGCCGCCGCTGGGCGTAGCGCGCGTAGACGTCGGGAGGATCTCCCGCCGCGAGCTGGGCGTAGATCTCCCGAGCGTGCCGCGCGTCGCCCTCCTTCTCGAGGCAGCGCGCCCGCCAGTAGGAGAGGCGCCGCGAGAAGTTGATGCTCGAGGAGAGCGGCGCGAGCGCTTCGAGGCGTCGGCGTGTCTCCGCAGCATCCCCGCGGCGCCACGTGCGCCAGGCGGCGAGCCAGAGCGGCTCGACCGGCGGATCCTCCTCCGGCGAGAGCGCGGCGAGGCGCTGCGCGTGGCGAAGGCCCTCCTCGAAGTTGTCCGCTTCGGCGGCCCGGCGCGAACGCTGCGCGAGCGCGGCCGCCGCGACGTCGCGCGGCGCCGCGGGAGCCGTCAGGGCCTCGAGCGCCGCGAGAACCGGCTCCCACGCCGCGTCGCCGGGAGCCGTGGCCTTCTTCTCGAGCCGCTCCGCGACGATCTCCGCCCGCAGGAGCTTTGCGTCCCAGACGCTGCGGGTCCCGTCGTCCGGCACCGCCGCGGCGGTGCGCTCGGCGGCGGTCGCCTGCTTCAGCCGCCGCTGGGCGCGTGCGAGCGAGTACAGGTTCAGGGCGCGCTCTCCCTCGGGCCAGGCGGAAAGCTTGTCCTTTCGCAGGATCTCCGCCGCGCGCTTCGCGGCGCCCGCGTCGAGCAGTCCTCGGGCGAGCCGGCCGCGGTCCGCCGCGCTCAGCCGAGCCTCGACGGCGGCGGCCTCCGCCCGGGCCCACGACGGCGTGCCGGGCGCACGATCGACGCCGGGCGAGCGAAGCAGCAGATCCCGCGCGGCCTCGCGCACGGCGGTCCGGTCGCCCATCGCGCGGCCCAGGCGGATGCGATCGATGGAGGTCGCGGCGAGATCCGAGCCGGCCGCCACCGCGGAGGTCCGCGCGAGGACGGCCGCGGCCTCGGAACGCTTGCCGCGTTTCTCCAGCAGCGCGGCGAGCAGTCGCCCGGCCTCGACCCGGCCCTCGAACACACCCTCCGATTCGAAGGCGGCGCGCGCCTCGAGGATCGCCTCTGCCGGCGCGCCGGCGGCCTGCAGGGCGCGGGCGCGGTGGAGCCGTCGGTAAGGCTCCAGCCCGATCGCGGTCGCCGTCACGTTCTCCAGCCTTGCGGCCGCGGCGGCGGGATCCTTGCGCCGAACGTCGTCGTCGGCTAGCAGCAACGCCACGCGGGCGTCCCAGGCCGGCGCGCCGGCCCGGCGCCGGATCTCGCCGAGGATGGCCTCCGCCTCGGCGCGTCGCCCCTCTTCCAGGAAGTCGGCCGCGCGGGCGAACTCCGCGTCGAAGTCGCTGGTCAGCGGGAGAAGCCCGACGTCCGCGCGCGCCGGCAGCGACAGCGCCAGAAGCGCCGAGGCCAACGCCAGAAGAGACCGGGACCGGAGCGCCATCGAATTCAACCCGTGAGTGTTCCGAGTGTGAACGATCGAGAGCCGGGGATCAACCTCCCCGGGATAGGTCACGGAGCTAGTGGCCTCCCCCGAGCGCGTCTTCCCGGCCGTCGGCCAGCGTCCGGACCAGCTCCTCGTGGAAGAAGTTCGTCGCGGCGCGGACGTCCTCGGGAATCCGCTCGTCGTACATCTGCCGGCTGCGGTCGATGTCTTCTTTCAGGCGTACGTAGAGATCGTTGTTCTCGCGGCCCTCCAGGACCGCCCGCTCGTTGTAGAGCTTGATCTCCGAGACGAGCAGACGCGCGAAGCGCCGCGCTTCGTCGTGGCGTTCGTTGCCCTCCGGAGGCGCCAGGGGCCCCGCGAGGCGGCGCACTCCGGTGGAAGGCCGCGAGGGCTCCAGCGGAGTCGGCGGCGCGGGCGCGGCCGCCTCCCCGGCGATCCCGGCGTCGAGCTGGATGGCGTCCATTCGAACCGTGGCCGCCGGGGACGCGGCCATGGAGGAGGGCCGCGGAGGTGTCGGGGTCGTCGGCGGAGGAGGCGGCGGCGGCTCGGGCGACCACTTCGGGACGGGCGGCACCGAGGGCTGCGAGTCGTCGCTGTAGTCGATCGCGTCGATCGCGCTTGCAGGAGCCGCGGGGGCCGCGGGCGGCGGCGGTGGAGGCGGCGGCATCTCCGGCTCGGCCTCCGCCACGAAGCTCGGCACGGCCCGCGACGCTCGCCGCGCGGACGAGGACTCCTCGAAGAACGAGAGCGGCGGCGAGGGCCGCAGCTTGCGCGACGAGAGGCGATCGACGGCCAATCCCGCGAGGAACGTCAACGCCGCGAGACGCTCGGGCTGGAACGTCGCATCGTCTTCCGGCGCGGCGTCCGCATACAGCACGCCGGACACCTTCTCCTTGACGACCATCGGAACGAGCACGGCGCGCACGGCGTCGCGCGCATCGAGCTCCGCCAGGAGCGGGTGGCCCGCGGGAAGACGCATCGGCGTTCCCGCGAGGGCACGCGCGAGGTCTCCCGAGGAGGCGTCGAGCGAGACCTGCCGCAGCCTCTCTTCGCTGCCGCCGTGCGCCGAGAACCCCAGCCCTCTCCAGACCGTGAGGTTGGAGCCCTTCGTGATCAAGAGCGCGGCTCGGGTCACGCCTTTGCGGCACAGCTCCAGGTAGCGGTTCAGGATCTCGACTTGCCCGCCGGCCTCGTCGATGGAGCGCAGATCCTCCACCGCGACGGACGCTCCGCCGGGAGCGCCGCCGACGGCGGCCGCGGGAGCGGCGCCGCGGGGCTCGACGAGCTCCGCCGGCACGATTCCGGTGAAGTCCTGGTCGAAGCGCGAGATGAAGTTCGCCCATCGCCGGTCGGACTCCAGGCGCAGCCGCTCGAACTCGTCCTTGAGAGCCGCGAAACGCTCGGCGAGACGACGCTCGATTTCGGCCTCCAGGATTCGGAGGCGGTCTTCGGTCGATGACATTTCCCATGATTATCGACCTCTAAGCCTTTGCATTCAAGCGGTTATGCCCCTGTCAGTTGACTCGAAGGGCCAAGCCCCCTAGCATGCTGGGTTCCCGTCCTCCCGTGTGAAGGGGGTGAGATCTCAGTGCCTCTGGTCCATGTCAAGGAAGATGAGTCCTTCGAGAACGCCATGCGGCGTTTCAAGAGGAAGTGCGAAAAGTCCGGAATCCTCTCCGAGCTGAAGAAGCGGCAGCATTACGAAAAGCCGAGCGCGAAGAGAAAGCGCAAGGCGATTCAGGCCCGCAAGAAGATGCTGCGCAAGCTGTCGGAGGAGCGCCGGTCGACGATGTAACCGTCGCGGATCGAGAGTCTTTCGAGCCGGAGGACGCCGGCGCCGGGCATGCGCTCGAGCTCGACGTCGTCTTCCGGCTCGTTTCGTCTCTGGCCCGCAGCGAGCCCGGCCGCCGCGCCATCGCGCGCACGCGCCCGGCGGAAGATCCCGAGGAAGCGCGCCGGCGGCTGGCGGAGCTCTCGGAGGCCTGGTCCTTCCGCGCCGGGTTCGGCCGGCTCCCCCTCTCCGGGACCTCGGCGATCGCTCCCCTGCTCGACACGCTCGCCCGGTCGGGCGGCGCGGCGGGACCGGAGGAATTCCGCCCCATTCTCGCCGTCGCCCGTGCCGCGCAGGCCGTCGCGCACGCGCTCTCGAAGGCCGAAGGGCCTCTGTTGTCCGCGCGGCGCGCGGCGCTGCCCGCCTTCGAGAGCTTGCTCGCGCAGGCGCGGAAGCTCTTCGCGCCCGACGGCTCGCTCTCCGACGACGCTTCGCCGGCGCTCGCGTCTCTGCGCACGCGCCTTCGCCGACGGAGATCCGAGATCGCCTCGCAGCTCTCGAAGATGCTCGAGTCGCGGCGCGAGATCCTCGGCGACGGCGTCGTGGTCCTGCGCAACGACCGCTACTGCCTTCCGGTGCTCGCGTCGCACCGCGCCCGACTGCCCGGAATCGTCCATGACCGCTCCGGATCCGGCCAGACGGTCTTCGTCGAGCCGCTGGAGGTTCTCGAGGCCAACAACGACCTCGCCTTGCTGGCCGGCGAAGAACGGCGCGAGGCGGCACGGGTGCTGGCGGCGTTCGGGCGCGAGGTGCTCGCCGCCGGACCCGACCTCGAGCGGGCGGTCGACGTGCTCGCCGCGCTCGACGCGCTGGAAGCGAGGGTCGAGTTCGGCGAGACCTCCGGCGGTCGCGTGCCCGAGATCTCCGACGACGAGGAGCTCGCCCTCGTCGCGGCGCGTCATCCCCTCCTGGATCCCCGGCTGGCCCCCCTGCGGCGGCGTGTGCTCGGCGAGTCTCGCGCCGCGCGCGACATCGTCCCGCTCGATCTGACGCTGCCGCGGGAGACGCGATTGCTCGTGGTGTCCGGACCCAACGCCGGAGGCAAGACCGTCGTCCTGAAGACCGCGGGCCTTTTCGCCCTGCTGGCCCAGTCCGGGTTCCCCGTTCCCGCCGCCGCCGGCACGCGCCTGCCCTTCTTCTCCTCGCTGCGCACCGAGATCGGCGACGCCCAGGAGATCCTCTCGGATCGATCGACGTTCTCCTCCTCGATGGAGACGCTCGGGCAGATCCTCGAGGAGGCCGCGCCCGGCAGCCTCGCATTGCTGGATGAGATCGGCACCGCGACGGATCCCGAGGAGGGCGGCGCCCTCGCGGTGGCATTCCTCGAGGAGTACCTCGCGCGCGGCGGGCGCGCCATCGTCACGACCCACCTCTCGGCCGTGAAGGCCTTCGCCGCGTCGCGGCCCGACGCCGTCTCGGCGGCGATGGAGTTCGACGAGGCGACCGGCCGCCCGAACTACCGAATCCACCCGGGGCTCTCGGGGCGCAGCCGGGCGCTGTCGGTCGCCAAGGAGATGGGACTTCCCGAATCGGTGCTCGATCGGGCGCGCGAGATCCTCGGCGAAGCCTGGCGGCGCCGCGAGGAGTCCGAGACTCGCGCGGAGGAAGCGCTCGAGCGGCTGCGCACGATCGAGGCGGACCTCACGAAGGCTCGCGAGGAGGCGACGGCGGCGGCCCGGCGCCTCGACGCGGAGCGCGCCGAGGCGGCCAGAGAGAAGGCGCGGATGCTCGAGGAGGGGCTCGCGGGCTTCGAGCGCGCCCGAAAGGAGCTCGCCCGCAGCGTCTCCGCCCAACTCGATCTCCTGCGCCAGGAGACCGCGCAACGCGCGCAGGCCTCCTCCGAGCGCCTGCTCGCGCAGGCCGAGCAGACTCTGGCACCGGCCGCGATCGTCGCGGAGGCTCGCGAGGCCGCGATCGAGCGCGCCCGCGCGCTCTCTCCGGGGGATGCGGCGCGCTGGAAGGCCTCCGGCGTGCAGGGGACGATCGTCGAGCTGGAAGAGCAGTTCGCCTGGCTCGAGATCGCGGGCAAGCGAATGCGCGTCCCGCGAGAGGAGCTGGAGCCCGCCGAGGCCGCGCGCGCGAAGCCCCCGAAGCGTCGGGGCGCGGTGACGGCTCCCGAACCGGCGGCCGCGGGAGTGGCGCCCGAGATCCTCGTCATCGGAAAACGCGTCGAGGAAGCGATCGAAGAGGTCGAGAAGGCTCTCGATGCCGCGCTGCTGTCGGGAGCATCGAGCCTGCGCGTCGTCCACGGGCACGGAACCGGGCGCCTGCGCGACGGACTGCGCGATCATTTCCGGCGCCACCCGAGCGTCGCCCGGCTTTCCGCCGCCGGGGCAAGGGAAGGCGGCGATGGCGCCACGATGTTGGAGCTGAAATGATGTCCCGATTCCCGATTCCCGATTCCCGATTCCCGATTCCCGATTCCCGATTCCCGTCCCTATGAGCGACCTCGACATCAACGACGCCGTTCTCGCAGAGCTGCGCGCCGCGGCGGACATCGTCGAGGTCATCTCCGACCACACGCGACTGAAGAAGGCCGGGCGCTCCTGGAAGGGCCTCTGCCCCTTCCACAACGAGCGGACCCCGTCTTTCCACGTCGACCGCGACAAGGGGCTCTACCACTGCTTCGGGTGCGGCGCCGGCGGCGACGTCATCCACTTCGTGCGCCAGGCGGACCGGCTCGAGTTCCCCGACGCGGTCGAGATGCTCGCCGAGCGCTTCGGCGTGAAGATCCCGCGCCGCGCCTCCCGGGGCCCGCGCGACGACCGCCGCGAGGCGCTTCTTGCCGCGCTCGCGGACGCTCAGCGCTTCTACGCCGCCAACCTCGCGCGCCGGGGCAACAAGGGGCTCGCCTATCTCGAGTCTCGCGGCGTCTCCGAGGACCTCGCGCGGCGCCTGGGCATGGGGCTCGCGCTCGACTCCTGGGACGCGCTGCAGAAGCACCTCGCTCCGGCGCACCCCGAGGCCCTGCTCCAGGAGGCCGGCCTGCTGCAGCCGCGGTCGGAAAAGCCGGGCTCTTACGACCGGTTTCGCGACCGCCTCCTCTTCACGGTGCGGGACGAGCGGGGCCGCCCGGTGGGCTTCTCGGGACGCGCGCTCTCGAAGGAGCAGGAGCCCAAGTACCTCAACTCCCCGGAGTCGCCCGTCTTCCTGAAGAAGCGCCTGCTCTACGGGCTCTCCGACGCGCGGGACGCGATCCGACGAAACGAGCGCGTCGTGCTGGTCGAGGGACACTTCGACCATCTCGCGCTGATCGCCGCGGGCGTGGAGGAGACCGTCGCGTCGCAGGGGACGGCGCTCACTCCGGAGCAGGCGGAGCGGCTGCGCCGGCTCTCCCCCGAAGTCATCGTCTGCTACGACGGCGACGAGGCCGGCCGCGAGGCCACGCGCAAGGCGCTCGGGCTGCTGCTCGCCCAAGGGGTACGCGTTCGGGTGACGCGCCTGCCCGCGGACTCCGACCCGCACGACGTGTTGACCCGGGAGGGCGCCGCGGCGCTGACCGCGCGCATCGAGGAAGCGCCGGATGCCGTGACCTGGCTGCTCGAGGACCTCGCGCCCAATGCGGAGGGCCTGCCGGCGGCCGAGAAAACGGCGCGAATCCACAAGATCCTGGAGCCGCTGCGACAGATCGGAGACGGGATCCTGCGCTACGAGGAGTTTCGCAAGGTCTCGCGGGCCGTCGGGGTTCCGCTCGACATTCTCTGGAAGGGGGAAGAATCCCGCCGCCCGGCCCCCGCTGCCGCGGCGCCGGCGCCTTCGCCGGTCGCGACGACGCGGCCGCCCGCTCCGCTTCCGAAGCTGGAGTCGCGCCTGATCCAGGCGCTCTCCCGCGGCGGCTTCGATGCCGCGATCTTCGCGCGGCTGCGCGACGACGAAGTGGTGGATCCGCGCGCTCGCCGGCTCGTCGAGACGTTCCGCCGCCAGGGCACGACGGCGCATCCCGCCGACGAGCAGGACGCGGCGCTGCTCGCGGCCATCGTCCTCGAGGACGCGCCCGAGCCGAGCGAAGCCTCCGTCGCGAGGCTTCTCCAGCAGCTCGAGGCGGCGGCGCTGGATCGCCGCGGGGCGGACCTGCAGGCGCAGATCGACCGCGCCGAAGCGAGCGGGCTCGTCGGCGAAGAGCTGGCGCGGCTCGCACAGGAGAAGCAGGAGCTGATGCGCCGACGCAGCAAGCTGCCGCGCTGATCGCCGCCGTCCGGCGCGTCGGCTATGGGACCAAAGGACAATTCCTTCCCGTCCGGCGCGAGACTAGGCTGGGCCCGTACGGCAACGGGAGGACCCATGCGGCCACGACGACGATTTCTGATCCCTCTGCTCCTCTTGGCCGCGGCGTCGCTGCGGGCCGACGATCTGCGCGGCGCCGAGCGAATGTTGTGCGCCGCCACGTCCGTGACGGCCTGCGTCGAGGGCGCCGAATGCTTCAAGGTCGACCCCTCGGAGCTGAACATGCCGCAGTTCCTCGAGATCGACTTGAAGGCCCGGCTGCTGAAGACCACGCCGGCCAGCGGCCAGAACCGCAAGACCGACATCAAGAATCTCCAGCGCGAGAACGGCGTCATCGTCCTGCAGGGCTACGAGATGGGTCGTGCGTTCTCGTTCCTGATCGACGAAACGCTGGGCTCCGCCTCCATCGCTGTCGCCCGGGACGGCATCACGGTCGCCGCCTTCGGCGCCTGTACGCCGATGCCGGCATCCGAACCGCGGAAGCCTTGAATCAAGGAGTCGCCCCATGAACCGCAGGAAAGCCCTCGCCCTCGCCACCGCGCTGGTCGTGCTCCTGCCGTCGCTTCCCGGCGGCGCGCAGACCGCGACCACGACGACCTCGACGACGACACAGAAGAGCCTCTCCGCCACGATCGGCGTCTACGTCTTCCCGACGACCGGACAGAACGCGACGCAGCAGTCGAAGGACGAGGCCGACTGCTACGCCTGGGCCGTGCAGAACTCCGGCGTGGATCCCTTCACGGCGCAGAAGCAGGCGCAGACCTCGCAGCAGCAGGCGCAGGCGCAGCAGCAAGCGATCGCTCAGTCCGGACAAGGCGCGGGAGCGAAAGGAGCGGTCGGAGGCGCCGCGGCCGGCGCGCTGATCGGAGAGATCGCCAGCGACGACGCCGGAGAGGGCGCCGCCTGGGGCGCGGCGGCGGGCGCGGTCGTTGCGCGCCGCAGGGCCAAGAAGCAGAAGGCGGCCGCCTCGGACGCCGTCGCGCAGCAGAGCGCGCAGACCCAGCAGTCGCTCGCCGAGCAGCAGACGGCCTTCAAGAAGGCGTTCTCCGCCTGCCTGGAGGCGAAAAAGTACATGGTAAAGTACTGAAATGGAACGTATTGCGCGGAAGGAGAATATCCGATGAGACGCGTCGTCCACTTGGTTGCCCTCGCGTTGTTGATAAGCGCCGCGGCGTCCGCTGCGCCGGAGGGGGAGTTCCCCGCGGGGGTCCCCGAGACCTTCCGCGTGCGGCTGGGCGGCTTCTTCGCCGATCTGGAGACATCCGTCTCCAGCACGCCGATCGGCGACCCCGGCCTGGGAGTCGCGATCGACTTCGAGAACGATCTCGGTTTCGAGGATGCGGACACGGCCTTGCGAGCCGACGCCACCTGGCGCTTCGCGAAGAACTTTGCCGTCGACTTCGGCTTCGTGAACTTCTCGCGCGAGGGCTCCCGCACGGCGACGCGCGACTTCGTGTTCGGGGACAACGTATTCGAGCTCGGCGCGTCCATCGGCGGAACGTTCGATTCGACGAACATTTACGGCGCCTTCCGATGGGACTTCATCAAGAACGACACGTTCGAGCTGGGCGCCTCGCTGGGCATCGACTACTTCGATCTGGAGAGTTCGGTCACCGGCTCGGTCCTCGTCAACAACGTCCTGGTGAGCCGAACGACCTCGGTAGCCGTCGATGCCCCGGTTCCGGTGATCGGCCTCCAGGCCACGGCGGCCCTGGGAAACAAGTTCACGATCGGAGGGTACGTCCGCTTCCTGGCCATCAACATCGAGGAGGCGGAAGGCAGCGTCGTCGACGCGGCCGCGCGCGTCGACTGGTACGTCTGGCGCAACGTCGGTTTCGGTCTCTCCTACGACTACAACGACCTCGACCTGGAGCGGCTCGAGTTCGAGGGCTTCGAGTATTCCTTCCAGTACAAGTACCAGGGCCCGCGGGTCTTCGTGATCCTGTCGTTCTAGGACCCTTTCCCGGGCGTTTCCACGTTGGGAACGCCCGGGAATTCGCCTGCGTTATGGGCATCGGAGTGCCGATGCCCAGGACGGCGAAAGGGCCGACCCTCGGAAATGCAACTCCTTTCAATTGAGCCCTTTGAATAGATTTGATGCCCTGGACCATCGGTTCGGACCGGGTCGAAGCGCCTCATCGCAGGCAGAAACCCCTACCCAAACCATTGATTTTCATAGTCAAATCGATCGACTGACGGCAGGACAGGAAGCTATCCTCCTCTCCCGCTTGGCCTCCGGGGATGACCCGGAAGGGGCGGCGCGAGAGGCCGTTTCGATGAATCCAGGGGTGGAGGCGGTTCCCGAAAGCGGTTGGTGGCGTACTTAGCAGCAAACCGTCGAGGGCGGAGGCTCGCCGTGGGCGGGTTGGGGTGTTTTTGGCGGGAGCAGGATTCAGAACGGCGCCGGGCGAGCGCTCCCCGGTGACCGGAAAGGACAGCACGTTGGCAGCGATCGAGGAACGTCACGCGGAGACGACCCTGCTTTTGAAGGCGGGGCGGGAGAAGGGCTACCTCCTCTACGAGGAGATCCAGAACACGATGTCGGACGAGCTGGCCGCCAGCCCGGACGACGTCGAGTCTCTCTACGCGCGCTTCCTCGAGCTCGGCATCGAGATCGTCACCGACCCGGATCGCGCCGCGCGCAAGCGCGCCGCGCTGGGACTCGAGGGCGACGACCGCGAGAGCGCGGAGAAGACCAACGACCCCGTCCGGATGTACCTGCGCGAAATGGGGACCGTCAAGCTCCTCGACCGCGAGGGCGAGGTCCGCATCGCCAAGCGCATCGAGCAGGGCGAGGCCAAGATCTACCAGGCCCTCGCCAACAACCCCGCCGTGCTCGAAGAGATCCTGAAGCTCCTCGAGAACGCGGGCAAGGACGCACGCATCAACGAGCTCGTCAACGTCGGCGACGAGGACACCGACGAGGACCTCGACGACCGCGCGACCCGCCGGATCGAGACGATCCTCAACACCTTCCGCAAGATCGCGACCCTGGACAAGGACATCAAGCGGATGAAGTTCAAGGCGCGCACGATCAAGAAGGGCACCAAGGCCCTCGCGCGCATCGAGAACTCGATCGATCGCAAGATCGCGGAGATGTCGCGGCTGATCAAGGTCGCGGACTTCACGCCCGCGCTGATGAACCGGGCGATCAACATCCTGAAGGACCTCGACCGGCAGATGTCGATTCCCGAGGCGACGATCCGCCAGGACACGGCGACGCTGAAGAAGGAGAAGAACCCCACCCGGCTCGACTTCTACCGGCGCCGGATCTCCAAGTACAAGAAGTCCCTCCGGGAGCTCGAGCAGAAGTTCGGCGTGACCCACGAGGACGTCAAGAAGACGCTCCGGCAGGTTCGCGAGGGCGAGGAGGAGGCAGACCAGGCGAAGCACGAGCTGATCGTGGCGAACCTCCGGCTGGTCGTCTCGATCGCCAAGAAGTACACCAACCGCGGGCTCCAGTTCCTCGACCTGATCCAGGAGGGCAACATCGGCCTGATGAAGGCCGTCGAGAAGTTCGAGCACCGCCGCGGGTACAAGTTCTCGACCTACGCGACGTGGTGGATCCGTCAGGCCATCACGCGTGCGATCGCCGACCAGGCGAGGACCATCCGAATTCCGGTCCACATGATCGAGACGATCAACAAGTTGACGCGAACCTCCCGCTCGCTCGTCCAGGAGCTGGGCCGGGAGCCCAACGCCGAGGAGATCGCCAAGCGCATGGACATGCCGGTCTCCAAGGTCCGCAAGATCATGAAGATCGCGCAGGAGCCGATCTCGCTGGAGACTCCGATCGGCGAGGAAGAGGATTCGCATCTGGGGGACTTCATCGAGGACCGCAACGTGATGTCCCCGATCGACGCCGTGCTGGTCTCGAACCTCCAGGACCAGACGCGCAAGGTCCTGAAGACGCTGACGCCCCGCGAGGAACAGGTCCTCAAGATGCGCTTCGGCGTGGGGGACGGCTCCGAACACACCCTCGAGGAGGTCGGGCGCTCCTTCAACGTCACGCGCGAGCGGATCCGCCAGATCGAGTCCAAGGCCCTTCGCAAGCTCCGCCACCCCAGCCGGGCGAAGAAGCTGCGCCCCTTCCTGGAGACGATCCGATAGGGACGCCCGACCGCGCTGGCCGCCGGATTGCCCCGGCCATCCCCTTGTCGGCTACCCAGGGCCGACGGCCTTCCGATATATTCACTCGGGTCCATAGCTCAGCGGTCCAGAGCCACCGGCTCATAACCGGTCAGACCCCGGTTCGAATCCGGGTGGACCCAGGAGACGTGGAGAAAGGCGCAGGGGCTTGACGCGGCGAACTGGTCACGCGCGAAACATTCGAAAGAGATCCTCACGAGGGCGTCCCCTATCCGGGACGCCCTCGTTCGTTTTGGGGGCCGCATGACGGGGGCCGTCGTCGATCAGCTCCATCGCCTCCAGGACCGGCTGCGGTTCGTGGAGGCGAGGCGCAAGCAACGCGACACCGTCCCGCCCGAGCTCACCGAGGTCGACCGGGAGTTCCGCGAGAAGGTCGACACGGTGTCCAAGCTCAAGGCGCGGCTCGCCGAGGCCGAGGTCGAGCGCCGGCGCGCCGAGGCGGAGCGCACGGACCTCTCCGAGCGCCAGCGCCGCTACAAGGAACAGATGCGGCAGGTGCAGTCCAGCCGCGAGTACAGCGCGCTGTTGAACGAGATCGACGCCGTGGAGAAACACCTTCGCATCGTCGAAGACCGGGTCCTCACCCTCGAGGAGGAGCTCGAAACCGCCCGAACCGAGCTGTCCGAGCGCGAGTCCCGCCTTCCGACCGAGACCGAGGAGCACGAAGAGCGCATGAAGGACTGGCGCTCGGCGCAGAAGCTCATCAACGAGGAGCTGGCGGCCGCCGAGATCGAGATCTCGCGCCTCGAGAACGAGATCCCCCCGCGCGAGCGCTCCGAGTTCCGCCGGCTGCTCGAGAAGAAGCACGGGCTCGCCGTCGTCCAGGTCGTCAACGGCTCCTGCTCCGCCTGCCACGTCAAGGTTCGCCCCGCGGCGATGCAGATCCTGAAGGCCGGACGCGAGATCGTCTACTGCGACACCTGCAAGCGGATCCTGTACTGGGAGCCGCAGAGCTCGTGAGGTGAATCGTCAATTGTGAATCGTGAATCGAGGCCACGGCGGCTTCCATTCCCCATTCACCATTCACGATTCCCGGCGTTCTTCCATGACCTTCCGCGCCTTCATCGACGGTGCGGCGCGCGGGAATCCCGGACCCGCCGGGGCCGGCGTTTGGATCGAGGCCGCCGACGGACGTCCCGCCGAGGAGCACTTCCTCTCGCTCGGGCGCGCGACCAACAACGTCGCCGAGTATCAGGCGCTGCTGCTCGCGCTCGAGCTCGCGCACGCGCGCGGCGAGAGCGAGGTCGCGATCTTCTCGGACAGCCTGCTCCTGGTGGAGCAGATCCTGGGCCGCTTCAAGGTCAAGGCCGAGCACCTGAAGCCGCTCCACTCCGAGGCGATCCTGCGCGCGAAGCGCCTGCGCCGATTTGCGATCCATCACGTCCGGCGTGAGAAGAACAAGGACGCCGACCGGCTCGCGAACAAGGGCGCCGACGCGAGCGAACGCGCCGCCTCGGGCGGATGAGCTCTCCGGCGGAGGCCGCCCGGCTGGCGTCGCGACGCGCCGAGGTGCTCTCCCGCATCGCGCGCGCCGCAGAGGAAGCGGGGCGCGATCCCGCCGGCATCGCGCTGCTCGCGGTGACGAAGGGTCATCCTGCGGCGACGGTCGCCGCGGCGGCCGCGGCGGGCTTCACCCTCTTTGGCGAGAACCGGGTTCAGGAGGGCGCTGCCAAGATCGCCGCGCTCTCCCCCCGCCCACCCGGGCTCTCGTTCCATCTGATCGGCCCGTTGCAGACGAACAAGGCCAAACCGGCGCTACAATACTTCGACGTCGTGGAAAGCCTAGACCGGGAACGACTTGCGGACCGCCTCGAGTCGCTGCTCGAGGGAACGGACCGCCGCCTGCCCGTCCTGCTGGAGGTCAACCTCGGCGGCGAGGCCACGAAGAGCGGCGTCTCACCCGAGGGGCTCCCCGATCTGGCGCGCGCCGCGATCGCGCGCCCGCATCTGGATGTGCGGGGATTGATGGCCGTGCCCCCGTTCGCGGAGGACCCCGAAGCGTCGCGGCCGCACTTTCGGACGCTGCGCACGCTTCGCGACCGCCTCCGCGACCGTCTCGGCCGCGAGCTTCCGGAGCTGTCGATGGGAATGAGCCACGATTTCGAGATTGCCATCGCCGAGGGCGCGACCCGGGTACGTCTGGGAACGGTCCTCTTCGGGCCGCGGGAGGCGTGATGGGCACGGTGGGAGGCTCGGTCATGGCGGGGCTGCTGGAGGTCGTCTTCCTGCTGCTCTCGCTGGTGCAGTGGCTCGTGATCGCTGCCGCGCTGGTTTCCTGGGTCAGCCCGGATCCCCGTAATCCCATCGTGCAGTTCCTCTACCGCACGACCGAGCCGATCCTCCGACCGTTCCGCCGCATCCTGCCTCCACGGAAGACCGGCGGGATCGACTTTTCTCCGCTGCTCGTCATCCTCGTCATCGTGTTCCTGAAGGTGTTCCTGAGCCGACTGTTCTTCACGCCCTCACGCTTCGTGTTCTAGGAGGTGGAGCCATGCCCCGACTGACGCCGCTCGAGATCCAGAAGCACGAGTTCACCCGCAGGTGGAAGGGCTTCGATCCGGTCGAAGTCGAGAGCCTGCTCGCGCTGATTGCCGAAGACGTCGAGGAGCTCACCCGCACGAACAACGAGCTGACCGCTCGCGTCCGCACCCTGGAGACCGAAAACCTCGAGCATCGCGAGCGCGAGCGCATCCTCAAAGAGACGCTCATGGCGGCCCAGCGCACCTCCGAGGACATGCGCTCGACCGCCCAGAAGCAGGCCGAGATGATCGTTCAGGAGGCGCAGGACTCCGCCGAGCGGCT
>DATBIJ010000027.1:0-2282 GCA_036557025.1 Thermoanaerobaculia bacterium
CCTCTACGAGATGGCCACGGGAAAGAAGGCGTTCGAGGGAAAGAGCCAGGCCTCCCTGATCGCGGCGATCCTCGAGCACGAGCCGCCGCCGATCTCGTCGATCCAGCCCGCGGCTCCTGCCGCCTTCGACCGCGTCGTGCGCAACTGCCTGGCGAAGGATCCCGACGACCGGATCCAGACGGCGCACGACGTGAAGCTGGAGCTGCGGGCCATCTCGGAGGGCTCCTTCTCCGGCGCGCCGGCGATCGCCGCCCGCTCGGGCGCCCGCTCCCGCCGCGAGCTCGTGGCCTGGGGAATCGCCGCGGCGGCCCTGGTGGCCGCGGCCTGGCTCGGCGTTTCGCTTGCTCGCTCTGCGCCGACGCCGCCGCAACGCGCGCTTCGCGCCAACATCCTCCTGCCGGAGAAGGTCTTCCTCAACAACGCCGTGATCTCCCCGGACGGGACCCGCATCGCCTTCGGGGGTGTCGACGCAACGGGCAAAGTCCAGCTCTGGGTAAGGCCGCTCGACGCGTACACGGCCACCCCGCTGGTCGGAACCGAGGGAGGCATCCTGCCCTTCTGGTCGCCCGACGGGCGCTACCTCGGCTTCTTCGCGGACAAGAAGTTGAAACGCGTCGAGGCCTCCGGCGGCGGGGCACCGATCGTGCTCGCCGATGTGGACGGCCTGGGCGGAGCCTGGGCGCCCGACGGAGACATCGTCTTTTCCCAGCCCAGCGGCCCGCTTTTCCGACTGCCGGCGGCCGGCGGAAAACCCGAGCCCGCCACGAAGCTCGACGTCTCGCGCGGCGAGACGGCGCACCGCTATCCCTTCCTCCTGCCGGATGGACGCCATTTCCTCTATCTCGCCCTGAACCTCGCCGGGCCTCGGAACGATCCGGCCAACCGCATCTGGGTCGGCTCGCTCGAAGGCGACGCCGCCCGGCCTCTCATTCCGGCCAACTTCAACGCCCAGTACGCCGACGGTTACCTGCTCTTCGTGCGCGGCGGAGATTTCGGCGGCAGCCTGCTGGCCCAGAGGTTCGACCCCGCGCGCCTCGAAGTCAGCGGCCAGCCCGTCACGATCGCGGATCAGGTCGGCCTCTACGGGGACTTCCTCGCATTTGCCAACTACACGGTCTCGGAGGCGGGGACGCTCGTCTACGACGCGTCCCAGCTCCTCACCCGGCTGGAATGGCTCGACCGCACCGGGAGACCCATGGGAGTCCTCGGAGAACCGTCGTCGCACTTCGGCAGCCGGATCTCGCCCGATGGCTCGCGCGTGGCGGTCAGCATGTACGACATGCGGACACAGACGACACAGGTGTGGGTGGGCGACGTCTCCCGCGGCGTCAAGACGCGGATTTCGTCGGGAGAGGGCAGCAACGCCGGACCGGTCTGGTCGCCCGACGGGTCCCGGCTCGCGTTCCAGTCGGACCGCAAGCACCAGGCCGACATCTATGTCCGGCCCGCGGGCGCGGGCGCCGAAGAGGCCGTCACCGACGAAGATGGCCAGAGGGTTCCCGCCGACTGGTCGAAGGACGGCCGCTATCTCCTCTACTGGGACCGCGAGGCGGCGGGAAGCCGGCTCCAGCAGCTCATGGTGATGCCCATGATCGGCGAGCGAAAGCCGTTCGTCTTCCTCCCGCGCTCTCCGAACGACTTCGGGTTCTCGATCCGGTTCTCGCCGGACGGCCGATGGGTCGCCTATGACGTGGACGAGTCGGGACGTCGCGAGGTGTACGTCGTCTCGTTTCCGGACAGGAAGAGCAAGGTCCAGGTCTCGAGCAACGGAGGCGTCGGCCCGAAATGGACGCGCGGCGGCAAGGAGATCGTCTACGCGGCGTTCGACGGGAAGGTCATGTCGGTCGAGATCTCCGGGAGCGACGAGCTTCGCGTCGGGACGCCGAAGCCGCTCTTTCAGCCTCCCGAGGGAACGTTTGGCTGGGACGTCACGGCCGACGGCGAGCGGTTTCTCGCGACGGTTCCCGTCGTCAAGAGCTCCGCGACCCCGCTCTCCGTCGTGGTCCACTGGGCCGCGGGCCTGAAGAATTGAGAAAGCTCGAGGACCTATGACGCTCACCGCCGGATCGAAGCTCGGCCCCTACGAAATCGTCGCTCCCATCGGCGCGGGAGGGATGGGAGAGGTCTACAAGGCGAAGGACACGCGGCTGGACCGCTCCGTCGCCGTGAAGGTCCTGCCGGCGCATCTCTCCGACAGCGCGGAGTTCCGCCAGCGCTTCGAGCGCGAGGCCCGAGCGATCTCGGCCCTGACGCACGCGCACATCTGCACGCTCTACGACGTC
>DATBIJ010000028.1:0-22667 GCA_036557025.1 Thermoanaerobaculia bacterium
GGCCACCATCGCCATCGGGACCTGTGCGACCTACGGCGGCCTGCCGGCGGCCTCGCCCAACCCCACCGGCGCGCTGGGTGTCGCCGACGCGGTTCCCGGCGTGAAGAACCTGATCAACCTCTCCGCATGCCCGGCCAACGCGGAGAACCTGACGGCGCTCATCGTCTACTTCCTCACGCTCCAGAAGTGGCCGCCGCTGGATTCCTACCGCCGCCCCCTCTTCGCCTACGGAAAGTCGATCCACGACAACTGCGAGCGGCGCGCCCACTACGACTCCGGCCAGTACGTCGAGATGTGGGGGGACGAGGGGCACCGCACCGGGTACTGCCTCTACAAGATGGGATGCAAGGGCCCGGTGACGTTCCAGAACTGCCCGAACGTCCGCTGGAACGAAGGGACCAACTGGCCGATCGGCTGCGGGCATCCCTGCATCGGCTGCTCCGAGCCGGACTTCTGGGACAAGATGACCCCCTTCTACCAGCACCTCTCCGGAGTTCCCGGCTTCGGCATCGGCACCAGCGTCGACAAGGTGGGCCTGCTCGCGACCGCCGGTGTCGGCGCGGCATTCGCCGGGCACGGGCTCCTCTCGATGGCCCGGCGCTGGAAGGACACCCGCCGCGAGCACGAGGAGTCCCGCCGCGAGGAAAAGGGGGATGAGTCATGACGCGCGTCGTCGTCGATCCGGTCACCCGCATCGAGGGGCACCTTCGCATCGAGGCGGAGGTCGACGGAGGCAGCGTCAAGGACGCCTGGTCCTCCTCCACGATGTTCCGGGGCATCGAGCTGATCCTGAAGGGGCGCGACCCGCGGGACGCGTGGGCCTTCACGCAGCGCATCTGCGGCGTCTGCACCACAGTGCACGCGATCGCCTCGATCCGCGCCGTGGAGAACGCGATTGGCGCCGCGCCCCCGCCCAACGCCCGGCTCCTGCGCAACCTCGTCATCGCGTCGCAGTGCGTCCAGGACCACGTCATCCACTTCTATCATCTGCATGCGCTCGACTGGGTCGACATCGTCTCGGCCCTCTCGGCGGATCCCGCGAAGACCTCCGCGCTCGCGCAATCGATCTCCGACTGGCCGCTCTCCTCGGCGACCTATTTCACCGGCGTGCGCGACCGCGTCAAGGGATTCGTGGATCGGGGCCAGCTCGGGCCCTTCGCCAACGCCTACTGGGGGCATCCGGCGTACCGCCTGCCGCCGGAGGCGAACCTGCTCGCGGTGGCGCACTACCTCGAGGCGCTCGACTGGCAGAAAGAGTTCATCAAGATTCACGCGGTGCTGGGCGGGAAGAACCCGCACCTGCAGAGCTTCCTCGTCGGCGGCATGGCGACGCCGATCGACCCCGATCGCCAGGCCTCGATCAACGCCGGCACCATCGCCGGGATGCAGCAGATGGTCGCGCGGGCGCGCGACTTCGTCGCCAAGGTCTACATTCCCGACCTTCTCGCCGTCGCCTCCTTCTACAAGGACTGGGCGGGCTACGGCCAGGGCGTTGGCAACTACCTCGTCTACGGCGAGTACCCCGAGGCAGACGGTCCCAACCCGTCGCTGTTCCTCCCCTCCGGGGTCATCCGGGGTCGGGACCTCGCGAAGGTCGAGACCTTCGACCCCTCGAAGATCACCGAGCACGTCAAGCACTCCTGGTACGAGTACGAGGGAGGAGACGAGAAGGGCCTGCATCCCTTCGAGGGGCAGACGAAACCGAAGTACACGGGACCGAAGCCGCCCTACGAGCGGCTGGACACCGACGCGAAATACAGCTGGCTGAAGAGCCCGCGCTACGACGGGCTTCCGATGGAGGTCGGCCCGCTCTCGCGGATGCTGGTCGCCTACGCGCGTGGCCACGCGGCGGTCAAGGCGGCCGTCGACTTCGCCCTCGGGAAGCTCGGCGTCGGGCCCGAGGTCCTCTTCTCCACGCTGGGACGCGTCGCGGCCCGCGGGGTCGAGACGCTGGTCCTCGCCAACAAGATGGGGGACTGGCTCACCGAGCTCGCCGGAAACATGGCGCGGCGCGAGCTGCGCATCCACGACAACACCAAGTGGGAGCCCGCGAGCTGGCCGCGGGAGTGCTCGGGCGCCGGATTTCACGAGGCGCCCCGCGGCGCCCTGGGCCACTGGGTCCACATCAAGGACGGGGTGATCGCCAACTACCAGTGCGTCGTTCCCTCGACCTGGAACGCCGGCCCCCGGGACGCCGCGGGCATGCGGGGCCCTTACGAGCAGGCCCTGCTGGGCACGCCGGTCGCCGATCCCGAAAAGCCCATCGAGATCCTCCGGACGGTCCACTCCTTCGACCCGTGCATGGCCTGCGGGGTCCACGTCGTGGACGCGAACCGTCGCGAGATCGCGCGGGTGAGGGCGTCGTGAGGGCCGAGAGCGGCATCGCCGCCGCGAACCGGCGAATCCACGTGGTTCCCTCCGACGACCTCGTGCGCGTCTACGTCTGGGAGTGGCCAGTGCGAATCACCCACTGGCTCATCGCCCTCTCGATCGTGGTGCTGGCCCTCACCGGGCTCATCATCGGCAACCCGGGCCTGCTGCCCCGCGCGGCGGCTGGCAAGCCCTTCGCGATCGGGACAGTCAAGGTCGTCCACTCCTATTTCGCCATCGTCTTCGCGCTCGCGGTGCTCGCACGCATCGCGTGGATGTTCGCGGGCAACACCTACGCCCGCTGGAAGAACTTCCTGCCGGTCCAGCGGCACCGGCGCAAGGGGCTGCGGGGCACGCTCGGGTTCTACCTCTTCCTCCTGCGAAAGCCCCCGGGCTACGTCGGCCACAACCCGCTCGCCGGGATGACCTACACGCTGGTCTTCGCGATCTATCTCGCCATGGTGGGAACCGGCTTCGCCCTCTACTCCGCGTCGGCCGGGGTGCGCTCCCCGATGCGGCTCTTCACCTTCCTGATCCCCCTCTTCGGGGGGCTCCAGACCGCCCGCGCGATCCACCACATCGGGATGTGGCTGCTGCTGGGCTTCGCCGTGCACCACGTCTACAGCGCGATCCTGATGTCGCAGGTCGAGGCGAACGCGACGGTCGAGTCGATCGTCTCCGGATACAAGTTCGTGCCGCGCCAAGACACACTCGAGCCCGGCGCGCGGGCCAAGGTGTCGTCCCGATGAACGACGAGCGCCACCCGCTGCTGATCCTGGGACTCGGCAACGTGCTCTGCGCCGACGACGGCGTCGGCGTGACGGCGGTCACGCGCCTTCTGGAAAGCTGGGAGCCTCCGGAGGGCGTGCGGGTGATGGACGGCGGCACTCTCGGTCTGGCGCTGCTCCCCTACCTCCAGGACGCGCGGCGCGTCCTGATCGTGGACGCGGTGCGCGCGGACGCCCCGCCGGGCTCGCCGGTTCGCCTGGAGGGGGACGAGGTGGCTCCCGCCGTCGCCGCCCGGCTCTCCCCACACCAGGTGGGCGTCGCGGACCTGTTGGACGGCGCGCGCTGGCTGGGGACATACCCCGAGGTGGTCGTCCTTCTCGGAGTCGTCCCCGCCACGATCGAGCTCGGCCTCGCGCGCACACCCGCGGTCGAGGCCGCGATTCCCGATCTCGTCTCCCGCGTTCTGGCCGAAGCTGCCCTCTTCGGCTTTCGCTTTCAACCGAGGGGAAATGAAGAAGTCTTCGATTCTGGCGTTCGCGCCGGTCCCATTCGCGCTGCTCTTCTGTAGCGCCTGCCAGGAGCGGCCCGGAACCGGCGCGGGTCCCGCCGAACCGTGGCGCTCGGCGGACCCGGCGCGCGGCAGGGCGGTGTACGTCGCCAACTGCGCGCTGTGCCACGGGGAAAGGGCCGACGGGCGCGGGGTGCGCCGCGAGGGCCTTTCCTCGGACCCGCGCGACTTCACCGACCCGCTCTGGAGGCGCGCCGCCAAGCCCGAGGAGATGTTCCGCAAGATCCGCGAGGGTGTGCGCGGCACTCCAATGCCCGCCTGGCCCTCGCTGGACGAGAAGACGACCTGGGACCTGGTCGCCTACCTGATGACGGCGGGAGAAGAGAAATGAATCGCGAGGGGCGCCGCATCGAGGTGCGGGGGATCGTCCAGGGCGTGGGATTTCGCCCATGGATCTGGCGGCTCGCGCGGGAGAACGGAATCCAGGGTCGCGTCTCGAACGATTCGCGCGGGGTCACCATCGAGGCCTTCGGCGAGGAGCCGGCGCTCGATGCCCTCCTGGCGGGCATGCGATCCGGCCCGCCGCCCGCCGCCGAGATCCGGGACCTGACCTGGAGGAGGATCCCTCCCGAGCCGGTCTCCAGCTTCACGATCGTCGAAAGCCGCCGCTCCGAGGAGCTCGTCGTCTCGATCCCTCCGGACCGCGCCACCTGCGATGACTGCCTCGCCGAGGTGTTCGACCCGCGGGACCGGCGGTACCGCTACGCCTTCACCAACTGCACCAACTGCGGGCCGAGGTTCACGATCGTCCGCGAGGTGCCCTACGACCGGCCCGGCACCACGATGGCGCCCTTCCGGATGTGCGACGCGTGCCGGCAGGAGTACGACGACCCGGCGGACCGACGCTTCCACGCGCAGCCCAACGCGTGCCCGGCCTGCGGTCCGACGCTGACGGCCGTCGCTCCGGATGGCTCTCCGCTGGAATGGACGGACCCGATCGGCGGCGCCGCCCGCCTCCTGCGCGAAGGAGGCATCCTGGCGCTGAAGGGCCTGGGAGGGTTTCACCTCTCCTGCGATGCAACCTCGCCGGAGGCGGTGCGCGAGCTTCGCCGGCGCAAGCGCCGCGAGGAGAAGCCGCTGGCCGTGATGGTCCGCTCGATCGCGGAGGCGGAGCAGCTGGCCCTGATCGGGCCGGCGGAGCGCGCGATCCTGACCTCGAGCGAGCGCCCGATCCTGCTTCTGCCCCGCCGGGCGGACTCCCCGCTCGCCTCCGAGGTCGCGCCGGACAACCCACTCGTGGGCCTGATGCTGCCCTACACGCCTCTCCATCACCTTCTGCTCGCCGAGGCGGACCGTCCCCTGGTCATGACCTCGGGGAACCTCTCGGAAGAGCCGATCGCCTGTGGCAACGAAGAGGCGCTGCGGCGCCTCGGCGGCGTGGCCGACGCCTTCCTCCTGCACGAGAGGGAGATCGAGTCCCGCTGCGACGACTCGGTGGTCGCGATGGTCGCCGCGGAGCCGGTGCTCCTGCGGCGCTCCCGGGGGTACGTTCCCCGCCCCGTCCTCCTCGACTTTCGCTTTCCGGAACCGGTCCTCGCGTGCGGGGCGCATCTGAAAAACACCTTCTGCGTCGGGATGGGCGAGCTCGCCTACCTGGGTCCGCACATTGGCGATCTGGAGAACCTCGAGACGCTCCAGGCGTTCGAGCAGGCGATCGCGAGGTGGGAGCGGTTTCTGCGGGTCACGCCGCGGATCGTCGCCCACGACTTCCATCCAGGCTACGTTTCGACCTTCTACGCGCGCAGCCGTCCCGGCGCCACGCTCGTGCCGGTGCAACACCATCACGCCCACGTCGCCGCCGCGATGGCGGAGCACGCGCTCGAGGGTCCGGTGTACGGCTTCGCGTGGGACGGAACGGGCTGGGGGCCCGACGGCACCGCCTGGGGAGGCGAGCTGCTGCGGGCCGACTACGGCCACTACGAGCGCATCGGAAGCTTCCGCGCCCTCCCGCTCGCCGGCGGAGAGACCGCGATCCGGGAGGTCTGGCGCCTGGCGCTGGCGCTCTGCCGGTCGGCCTTCCCCGGGGGCGCGCCGCTCGAGCGCCTGCCGTTGTTCTCGAAGGTGCCGCGCGAGTCGTTGCGCGGCGTGACGCGCATGATCGAGAGCGGGATCGCGATGCCTCGGGCACGCGGCGTCGGCCGGTACTTCGACGCCTTCGGTGCGCTCCTGCTGGGGGTCCCCGTCTCGCGATACGAGGGGCAGGTCGCGATGCGGTGGAATCTGATCGCCGACGGAGGGGATCACGGCGCCTATCCCTTCGACCTGGACTCCTCGGCGGGCCCGCCCGAGGTGGACCTGACGGCCGCGGCCCGCGCCGCCGTGGAGGATTTCCTCGAGGGAGTCGCGATCCCGGTGATCTCCGCGCGATTCCACGAGACGCTGGCGCGCGCCGCGGCCGCGATGCTCCCGCAATCGCGATCGGAGCGAGGACGGCTCCCGGTGGTCCTGACGGGGGGCTGCTTCCAGAACTCCCTGCTGACCCGGCGAGTGCTGGAGCGGCTGCCGGGGTGGACCGTCTTCCGACATCGTCGCGTGCCGCCCGGCGACGGCGGCCTCGCGCTCGGGCAGGCCGCCGTTGCCGCGGCGATTCTCCGGAAGGGAGGCATCTGATGTGCCTGGGCGTGCCGGGCCGCGTGGTCTCGGTGGATGACGGCATCGCCGTCGTGGACTTCTGGGGAGTGCGGCGCGATGTGCGGCTGGACGTGGTGGATGAACCGGTCGCTCCGGGCGACTACATCCTCAACCACGTGGGGTTCGCGATCCGCCGGATCCCGGCGGAGGAGATCGGCGAGACCCTCGCCCTCTACGAGACCCTGCTTCGGGAGGCCGCGCGGGACGATCTGATGGCCTCGGACGTCCGCGGCGAGATCGAGGCGGCGGGGAGGCGCGATGGATAGCGCCCGGCTCGATGCCGCCATCGCGCAGCTGAAGTTCCGCGATCCGGCGCTCGCGAAGAAACTGGCCGAGTCGATCGGGCGGCTCGTGCGCGAGATCGGCCGCGCGCCCGTCTCGGTGATGCACGTCTGCGGCAGCCACGAGCAGGCGATCGCGAAGTTCGGGCTCCGCGCGACCTTCCCGAAGGGGCTCGACGTGATCATGGGCCCCGGCTGCCCCGTCTGCATCACCGACATGCCGGAGGTGGACGAGGGCGTCGCGCTCGCGCGGCAGGGCCTGCGGATCGCGACCTACGGGGACATGCTGAAGGTGCGCGGCAGCGCCGTTTCGCTGGCCGACGTCCAGGCCGAGGGCGCTTCGATCGACGTCGTGTACAGCGCGGCGCAGGCGGTCGAGCTCGCGCGGCGAAGCCGGGAACAGGTCGTCTTCTTCGCGACCGGCTTCGAGACGACGGCGGTCGCCACCGCCGCCGTGATCCTCGCCGACCCGCCGGAGAATTTCTCCGTCCTCTCCGCGCACAAGTACATCCCTCCGGTCATGGAGATCGTCGCGGAGATGCCGGAGACGCGCGTCGAGGGCTTTCTCGCCGCCGGCCACGCCGCCACGATCACCGGTTGGGGGATCTTCGAGGCCTTCGTCGAGCGCCACCGACTCCCGGTGGTGGTGGCGGGCTTCGAGCCGCTCGACATCCTCTCCGGGCTGGCGCGCCTGGTCGAGCTGGTCCGCGACCGCGAGCCGCGGGTCGTGAACATGTTCCCGCGCTGCGTGACGCGGGAGGGCAACCGGGCGGCGCAGGAGAAGCTCTGGCGCGTCTTCCGGCCGGTCGGCGGCCGATGGCGCGGGATCGCACACGTGCCCAACGGCAACCTCCGGCTGCGCGACGAGTGGGCGTTCCTGGACGCGCGGCGGCGCTTCCCGATCGACCTGGCCGCGCTGTGGGACGGCGCGCCCCCGGCGCTGGTGGCCGACTGCATCTGCGGCGACATCATGTCGGGAATCGCCTCCCCCTCCGACTGCAGGCTCTTCGGCAAGGAGTGCGTTCCCGACACGCCGGTGGGGGCCTGCATGGTCTCCTCCGAAGGCACCTGCAAGATCTGGCACCAGTACGGCGGGCATCCGGATCTCTCCTCGCTGGGAGCGGCGTCGTGAGCCGGGCCGCACTGCTCGAGGAGCGCGTCACGCTGAAGGAGGGGGCGGGGGGCCGCGCCATGCGGCGCCTGATCGAAGAGGTCTTCCTGCGGGAGGCGGCCCCCGTCGGCGAGAGGGAGATCGGCCCGCTCGCGATGGACGACGGGGCCGCGCTTCGCGTCGGCGACCGCTGGCTCGTCCTCACGACCGACTCCCATGTCGTGCACCCCGTGTTCTTCCCGGGAGGCGACATCGGCCGGCTCGCGATCTCGGGAACGGTCAACGACCTCGCGATGATGGGAGCGACGGAGGTCCTGGCGCTCACCTGCGGCGCCGTCCTCGAGGAAGGCTTCCCGCGCGCCGACGTCGAGCGACTCTGGGCCTCGATGGCGGCCACCTGCCGCGAGGCGGGGGCCCGGATCGTCACCGGCGACACCAAGGTGATGGGCCGCGGGGAGCTCGACGGCATCGTCATCAACACGAGCGGCGTGGGCCTGACCGACCGCGTCGTCCCGGACGCGGGCCTGCGTCCTGGGGATGTCCTGATCGTGACCGGCACCGTGGGCGACCACGGGCTCGCGATCCTCTCGGCGCGGCACTCTCTCGAGCTGACGGGAGACCTGCGCTCCGACGTCGCGCCGATCAACGGCCTCATCCGTGAGGCCCTGAGGGCGGGCGGTTCGGACGTGACCGCGATGAAGGACCCGACGCGCGGCGGGCTCTCCTCCGCCCTCCACGAGATGGCCGGCAAGAGCGGCGTCGGCGTTCTGCTCGAAGAACAGCGGGTCCCGGTCTCCGCCGCGGCGCGCGCCGCCGGGGATCTCCTCGGCATCGATCCCCTGCACGTCGCCAACGAGGGCAAGGCGGTGCTGGGGGTGAGACCCCATGCCGCCGAGAGGGTCCTCGCGGCGCTCCACGCTCATCCCCTCGGGCGCGCCGCGGCGGTGATCGGGACCTGCCTCTCCGAGCGCCCCGGCGCGGTCATCCTCGACACCGGGTTCGGCCGCCGGCTCCTCGCCGAGCCGGACGGTGATCCGCTCCCGCGCATATGTTGAGGCCGCTCTCGATCGCGATCCTCTGCTCCCGGCGCTGCCCGGGGGCGGCCGAGCTTCTGCGCGACCGGCGCCGGGGCTGGCGGTGGAGGCTCGCGGGCGTCCTCACGAGCGAGGAGGACTTCACCGGCCGCCGACTCCTCGAGGCGGCGGGGATCTCGGTCGTGAGCCATCCGATTCGCGACTTCTACCATCGGCGGCGCCGGCCGCTCTCGGACCTCGCCGTCCGCCGCGAGTACGACGAAGAGCTCGTCAAGGTGCTGTCCGTCTACGACGCGGACCTCGTGTTGCTCTCCGGCTACCTGTTCCGCGTCACGCCCCCCTTGCTGGACGCGTTCGGCGGCCGCGTCGTCAACGTCCACGGCAGCGACCTGACGCGCCTGGGAACCGACGGCCTGCCCCGCTACCTCGGGCTGCGCGCGATCCGCGACGCGGTCTTCGCCGGGGAGGGCGAGACCCGCGCCACCGCGCACTGGGTCACCGACGAGATCGACCTCGGCCCGCCGATCGCGCGGTCTCCGGCCTTCCCGGTCCCGCAGCGTCTGCGGGACGCCCGTTCCCGCGGGGACCTCGCGGCCCTCAAGGCCGGCGCCCGGGAGCACGAGGAACGGATGCTGGAGGAGGCCTGGGGACCTCTTTGGATCGAGGTGATCCGGCTCTTCGGAGCCCACAACATCGTGCCGCCGCCGCGTTGCACGCGGCCACTGACCCGGGCGGCGGGAGAAGTGGCGTGGTGAGCGGTCCCATCCGCACCGATCGGGACGGCGCCGTGGCCACGATCACGATCGCCCGCCGCGAGCGTTTCAACTCGCTCGACGTCGAGACGGCGCGCGAGCTTCGAAAGGCGGGCCTGCAGTGCGCGCGCGACCCGGAGGTGCGCGCGGTGATCCTGCGCGGCGAGGGCGGCGTTTTCTGCAGCGGAGCGGATCTGAAGTACATCCGCTCGGGAGGCGACCCCACGGACCTGGCCTATCTCCGGGAGGGCCGGCCCGTCCCGCCCGGCTACGGCGCGGTCTTCCAGCAGATCCTCGAGTACCTCCACAGCGCCATCTCGGAGATCAAGCGGGCCCCCAAGCCGTTCCTCGCGGCCGTCGACGGCATGGCCGCCGCCGGCGGGTTCGGCCTCGCGATGTCCTGCGACCTCGTCTTCGCCTCGGAGCGCGCCGCCTTCGAATGGGCCTACGGCAAGACGGGCCTGACCGGCGCGGAGAGCTCCACCTTCTTCCTGCCGCGCCTCGTCGGACTGCGTCGCGCAATGGAGCTGATCCTGCTCAACCCCCGCCTGGACGCGCCGGCGGCGCGCGATTGGGGCCTCGTCAACGCGGTCTTCCCCGTGGAGGGCTTCGACGAGCGAGTCCTCGAGATCGCCCGAGGGCTCGCGGCGGGGCCGACGGAGGCCCTCGGGATCGCCAAGGGGCTCGTCCAGCAGGCCGCCGGCGTGGACCGCCTCGACCATCACCTCGATCGGGAGATCGAGGCCCTCGCACGGATCGCCGACGGCGCCGACTTCTCGGAGGGGCTGGAGGGCTTCTTCGAGCGACGGCCGGCCCGCTTCGCGGGAAAGGGCTAACCGTGCACGAGTACGCGATCGTGGCGGAGCTCGTGCGGCAGGTCGAGAGCGAAGCCCGGCGCGCCGGCGCGGCCGCCGTGACGCGCGTCACGGTCGCGATCGGGGACCTCTCGGGGGTCGAGCGGGGACTTCTGGCGACCGCGTACGACGTCTTCCGCGGCCGAACCGTGTGCGAGACGGCCGAGCTGTCGCTGCGGGCCGTGCCGGCCGTCTGGAGCTGCCCCGGCTGTGCCAGAGACGTCGCGCCCGGCGCGGTTCTGTCCTGTCCGGATTGCGTGGTCCCGGCCCGCCTGCGGCAGGGAGACGAGATCGTGCTCGAGCGAATCGAGATGGAGGTGGCGTGATGTGTGAGAAGAAGGCGGAAGAAGCGGTGTCGCTCGAAGTTCACCAGCGCATCCTCTCGCGCAACGACGAGACGGCCCGCCACAACCGCGAGCACTTCGACCGCCTCGGCACGATCGCGGTCAACCTGATGGGCTCGCCCGGCTCGGGAAAGACGGCCCTGCTCGAGGCGACGGCGCGCCGCGGAAATCGCCGCGTCGCCGCCCTGGCCGGGGACCTGGAGACCGATCGCGACGCGCAGCGGCTGGCCGCGGCGGGCATTCCCTCGCTTCCGATCACGACGGGCTCCGCCTGCCACCTGGATGCCGGGATGGTCCACCGGGCGCTCCACGACCTCCCGCTGGAGGGGATCCGCCTGCTCGCCATCGAGAACGTCGGCAACCTGGTCTGCCCGGCCGTCTACGACCTGGGCCAGCACGCCTCCGTCGTGGCCCTGTCGGTGACCGAGGGAGAAGACAAGCCGCTGAAGTACCCCGTGATGTTCCGGACCGCCGACCTCGTCGTGATCACCAAGGTGGATCTGCTGCCGCACCTCGACGTGGACGTCCGCGCGATCCGGAACAACCTCGCCCGCGTCATGCCGCGGCCGCGCGCCATCGAGGTTTCTTCGCGCACCGGGGAAGGGATCGACCAGTGGATGCAATGGCTCGACGAGCTCTGCGAGGCCGCCACGGCGCCGCTCCAGGAGGCCCGCGCGTGAACGAACCGCTCTTTTCCGCCCTCGCCCTGGCGGCGATGAGCATCGGCAGCCTCCACACCGCGGCGCCGGACCACTGGGTTCCCTTCGCCGCGCTGGCGAGGGCACAGCGCTGGTCCGCCGCGCGCACCGCCCGGGTGACCCTGCTCTGCGGGTTCGGGCACGTGACCGTCTCCGCCCTGCTCGGGGCGCTCGGCGTCTTCTTCGGTGCGGCATTCTTCGAGGGAATCGGGGAGCGGCTCTCCACGCTCGCGCCCTTCTTTCTGATCACATTCGGCGCGGCCTACGGACTCTGGGGAATCCGGCGGGCGGTGGGGAAGCGCGTGCACGGCCACGCCCACGCGCACTACGACCACGTTCACGATCCCTCGGCGACGAGCGCTCGGGCGCTGTTTCTGCTCTTCTCCGCCGACCCCTGCGTGGCCGTCGTGCCGCTGATGTTCGCGGCGGCCCCGCTCGGCTTCGGCAGGACGCTCGCGATCGTCCTGCTCTACGAGGCGGCGACGCTCGGGACCATGCTGCTGTTCGTCCTGCCGGCCCGCGCCGGCGTGGGGCGGTTGCGGATGGAAGGGCTCGACCGCTACGGGGACGCCGCGGCCGGGGGCGTGATCGCGGCCGCCGGCCTGGCCGTGACGATTCTCGGGATCTAGGAGGCCTGCCATGGACATCTTCTTGGGGGCTCTCGTCGTTCTGCTTCTCCTGGGATCCATCCTCCATCCGAGGCTCCGCGAGGCCGCCGCGGCCTGGCGGCGCGCCCGGGACCGCCGCGTCATCGTCTGTCCGGAGACGGGCACGGCGGAGGGCGTCGCGCTGGATTCCGCGGGCGCGGCGAAGGCCGCGTTCCTGGGGGGCGAAATGTCCCGGCTCTCCTCCTGCACCCGCTGGCCGGAGCGGGCCGGGTGCGGACAGGAATGCCTCTCCCAGATCGCGTCGGCGCCGGACGGCTGCTCCATCCGCGCCCGGCTCGAGCAATGGTATTCGGGGAGGATCTGCGCGCTCTGCGGGCTGAGCTTCACGATCATTCGCTGGTGGGATCACAAGCCGGGGCTCCTGAACCCGGCGAGAGAGGTCGTGGACTGGTCGGAGATCCGCTCCGAGGTCCTGCCGGAGACGCTCGAGCGCTGCTATCCGATCTGCTGGGGCTGCACGAACGCGGAATGGTTCCGCATGCGGCACCCCGAGCTGGTGATCGACGATCCCTGGCACCACGCGCCGCGGCGGGACGGGACGACGGGGACTTGAGCGCGTCGGCGGACGGTCCCCCGGTCTGGAGCCGGGGCGAGGCGATCGACAGGCTCCGCGGCGCACTGCTCGCGCTGACCGACGAGGAGCACTCTCTCTGCGAGGTCGCCGCCGAGAAGGGAATCTTCTGCCGGGGCTTCCGTCGCTTCGACGACGCGGAGTTCCGCCGCCGGTTCCGGAGCACGCTCGGCAACGGGGCGGGGCATCTGGACCGGGCGCGGATGGAGAGGCTCGCGAACGTCTTCGAGCTCTCGATGCAGCGGCGCTGGAGGGTCTCGCTGGCATGCGATGCCCAGACCCGGGCGCGCGGCGGGCACTGCCGGGGTTGGGACGAGTTCTCCAACGACGAGCTCGGCCGCTATTGCGCCGACATCCTCGGCTGCAGTGTCGTTATCCTGTGAGCGCGGACCCGGGGCCAGAGGGCGGCCCGGGCGGCAACTCCCCTAGCTTCGCGCGGTCGAGAGCAGGCTGCCGACGAGCCCCGCGACGGCGCCCGCGAGCGGCAGCGCGAGCGCGGTGGGCAGCGACAGGAACTCTCCCAGAAACGAGGTCAGAAAGGGGTTGCCGCCGGCCGCCCGCATCGCCCCGCGCCAGGTCGCGTAGAGCAGCACGAGCGCGATCGCTCCCCCGACCAGCCCGACGGCGGTCGCGTGCAGCCAGAACGGGGCGCGCACCGCGGTCTCCGTCGCGCCCATCAGACGCATGATCTCGATCTCCTCGCGGTGGAGGTCCAGCGCCAGGCGGATCGTCGAGGCGACCGAGAGGATGGCGGCGGCCGCGAGGATCAGGCCCAGGAAGATCCCCGTCCCCCGAAGCAGCGCCAGCGCGTTGCGGAATCGCCGGCCGGCCTCCTCCTCGGACTCCGCGGCCTCCACGCCGGGCATCGCGCGGGCCGCCGAGGCGATCTCCGCGGCGGCGTCCGGGGAGGCGTCGGGGCGCAGCTCGACCTCGAGACTCGGCGGAAACGGCGCCTCGGCGAGATCCCTCAGCGCTTCGCCGAGCTGGGGATAGGCGCGCCGAAACCGCTCGAGGGCGGCGGCGCTCCCGACGATCCGGACACGGGCGATGCGCCGGTCCTCGGCGATCTTGTAGGCGATCGTCCGGCCGAGATCCTCGCGCTCGAGCGTGACGACGACGGCCGGCGCCGCGGCCTCCTCCCCCGCCAGGCGGCCGAGGTTCTTGGCGAGCAGGGCGAGGAGGGCCGGGACGTAGAGGGAGAGCGCCACGAGCAGGACCGCCATGATGGTCTGCCGCGGACCGCTGCGCGCGATCGACCAGGCTTCGCCGAAGACGTACCGGGCCTTCACCGGATGCACTCTCTCATCGGTAATCGGGAATCGGGAATGGGGAATCGAGGAGCCAAGCTCGGCTTCGATTACCGATTACCGATTCCCGATTCCCGATGCCAGGGACCTGGCATCAGCCAAGCGGAAGGAATGGCGCCTCCCGCGCCGGGGCCGCGAGCTCGCGCGCCGGCGTCGCCGGCGGGGTCTCGGAGTCGAGCAGCCGGCCCCGATCGAGCGTGAGGACGCGCTTGCCCATGCGCCGGATCAGCTCGTAGTCGTGCGTGGCGACGACGACCGTCGTGCCCCGCACGTTGATCTCCGCGAAGAGACGCATGATCTCTTCCGACAGCATCGGATCGAGGTTTCCGGTGGGCTCGTCCGCCAGCAGCAGCGTCGGCTCGTTGACGATCGCCCGGGCGATCGCGACGCGCTGCTGCTCGCCGCCCGAGAGCTCGTCGGGCAGGGCGTTCATCTGGTGGTGGAGCCCGACGCGCTTGAGGACCTGGTACGCCCGGCGCTTCTGCTCGGCCCGCGGCAGCCCCAGGACGTTCTGGACGAAGGCGATGTTCTCGAAGACGCTCTTGCGGGCGATCAGCTTGAAGTCCTGGAACACGACGCCGACCGTGCGGCGGAAGTAGGGGATCTGCGACGCGGGCAGGACCCCGATGTTGCGCCCGTTGACGAGGATCTGCCCGGAGGTCGGCGAAACCTCGCGGAAGAGCAGCTTCAGGAACGTGGACTTGCCCGCGCCCGAGGCGCCGGTCAGGAAGATGAACTCCCCGCGCTCGACGTTGCAGGTGACGTCGACGAGCGCGTGGCGCAGCCGCCCGTAGTCCTTGCAGACGCGGAAGAGCTGGATCACGCCGGCGGCGCCCCCAGCGCCCGGGTCAGGGCCTCCCGCACGATCGCCGGGTCGGCGCGGCCGCCCGTCTTCTTCATGACCTGGCCGACGAACCAGCCGAAGGTCGCCGTCTTGCCGCCGCGGTACAGCTCGACCTGCGACGGGTTGCCGGAGACGATCTCCGCGACCACGGCCTCCAGCGCCGAGGCGTCCGCGATCTTGCCGAGGCCCTTCTCCTGCGCCAGCACGGACGCCTCGCGCTTGTCGGACCGCATCGCCTCGAGCAGCGCCTTGGCGCTCGCCGCCGAGACGGTGCCCTGCTCCAGGAGCCGGATCAACCCGGCCAGGCGCGCGGGCTCGACGGAGAAGGAGAGCGCGTCCTCGGGCGAGTGGCCGTCCTCCTTCATCCAGCGCAGCAGCTCGCCCACGACCCAGTTTGCCGCGGGGCGCGCCGGCGCTCCGGCGGCGACGACGGCCTCGTAGTAGTCGGCGAGCTCGCGGGCGGAGACCAGCGTGTCGGCGTCCGCGGGCGCGATGCCGTGGTCCTTCGCGAGGCGCGCGCGCCTCGCGCGCGGCAGCTCCGGCACGCCCTTCGCCGCCTCGGCGAGCCACGCGTCGTCCACGAGCAGGTCCCCGAGGTCCGGCTCCGGGAAGTAGCGGTAGTCGTGCGCCTCTTCCTTACCGCGCATGGCGACCGTCCGCCCCGCGCCGGGATCCCAGAGCCGCGTCTCGAGCGCGACCTTGCCGCCTCCGGCGAGCACCTCGGCCTGGCGCGCGATCTCGTGCTCGAGCGCCTTCGCGACGAAGCGGATCGAGTTCAGGTTCTTGATCTCGACGCGGGTGCCGAACGGCGCCGACTCCGAGAGCCGCACCGAGACGTTCGCGTCGCAGCGCAGGTTCCCCTTCTCCATGTCGCCGTCGGAAACCCCGGTGTAACGCAGCAGGCGCCGCAGCTCGGTCAGGTACGCCGCGGCCTCCTCGGGCGCTCGGATGTCGGGCTCCCCCACGATCTCGATCAGCGGCACGCCGGCACGGTTCCAGTCGACCAGCGTCACGGAGTCCGGCACGTCCGGGAAAGGCTTCTCGTGCAGGGACTTTCCGGCATCCTCCTCGAGATGCACCCGCACGAGCCGGATCGTCTTGGGGCCCTCGGCCGTATCGATGACGATCTGGCCGCCCGTCGCGAACGGGCGGTCGTACTGGGTGATCTGGTAGCCCTTGGGCAGATCCGGATAGAAGTAGTTCTTCCGCGCGAAGCGCGATCGGGGATGGATCGTCGCGCCGACGGCCATCGCCAGCCGAAGGGCCAGCGTCACCGCCTCGCGGTTGAGCACGGGAAGCGTTCCGGGAAAGCCGAGGCAGACCGGGCAGGTCGCCTCGTTGGGCGGCGCCGCCACCGTCACCGGGCAACGGCAGAAAATCTTCGACCGCGTCTGGAGCTGGGCGTGAACCTCGAGGCCGATGACCGGGTGGACCGCGGTCGTCGGGGGAGCGGGGGCGGACACCGACGAATTATAGCTCCCCGAAAAATCGTCCGGCGATAATCCGGCGCGTGGCGGACGACGGTTGGGTCGCGGAGGAGATCGGGAGCGTGACGGCGATCCGGCCGCGCGAGGCTCCCGGCGGCGGCGTGCTCGTCGCCTTCTCTTCGCGCGGGCACGCGCCCGAGGGAGAGCGATCGCCGACGGCGTGGCTCGCGCGGGCCTTCGCCGGGGCGCTGGGAAGACAGCCGATGCCGATCGTCCGCGCGACGCAGGTCCACGGCCGCCACGCCGTTCTCGTCGCAGACCCGCCGCCGTCGGGCGAGGTCATCGACGCCGGCGAGGCCGACGTGCTCGCGACCGCGCTTCCCGGCGTGGCGCTCGTCGTTCAGACCGCCGACTGCGCGCCGATTCTGCTGGCGGGCGAGCGGGCCGTGGCGGCGGCCCACGCGGGATGGCGCGGGAGCGCCGTCCTTGCCGCGAAGGCCGCGGTCGCGGCGCTGCGGGAGTTGGGCGAGGACCCGGCGTCGCTGCGCGTCTGGATCGGCCCGATGATCCGCTCCTGCTGTTACGAGGTCGGAGGCGAGGTGGCGGCCCAGTTCGCCGGAGAGTTCGTGCGCCGCGGCTGCGGCGGTGCCTTCACTCTGGATCTGCCCGCGGTCAACCGCGCCCAGCTCGAGGAGGCCGGCGTGCCGCCCGGCGCGATCGCGATCCACCCCACCTGCACGAAGTGCGGCGGCGAGCGCTTCGCGAGCTACCGCCGCGACGGGGCGAAGGCGGGGCGGATGATCGGGCTGATCGTGCGGGATCCCTGATCACGCCGGCGTCAGATCCGCGTACTTCGCGACGAACTTCTTCCGGCCGGCCCGCTCGAAGTAGACCGTGACCCGCATCTGCTCGCCGCTCCCCTCCTGCGCCAGCACCACCCCGTCGCCGTAGCGGGGGTGGCGAACCTTGCGGCCCCGCGTCAGCGGCCCGGTGGAGGGGAGCGCGGGCTCCGGCGCCGCACGATTGGAGAGGATCGGCGAGCGCTCGCGCCACCGATCCGGCCCGCGCCCCGGCGCGGCGCCGCCCCGCGAGAAGATCGTCGGCCGCAGCGGCTCCTCCACCTCGCGCGTCTCGAGCTGATCCGTCGGAAGCTCCTCGAGGAATCGCGAGGGCGTGCGCGCCTGAACCTTGCCGTAGACGAGCCGGCGGCCCGCCAGGGTCAGCGTCAGCTCGTCCTTCGCGCGCGTCATGCCGACGTAGAGCAGGCGGCGCTCCTCCTCGAGCTCCTCCTCGTCCTCCTCCGACTCTCCGTGAGGCAGGTAGCCCTCCTCGAGGCCGACGACGAAGACCGAGGGAAACTCCAGGCCCTTGGCGGCGTGCAGGGTGGAAAGCACGACCGCGCCTCCTTCCCCGCGCGCGTCCGCGTCGGTCGCCAGCGCCACCGTGTCGAGGTACTCCGCGACCGTCACGCCCTCGGCGTCGCGCCGTTCGAACTCCCGCGCGGCGGAGAGCAGCTCCTGGAGGTTCTCGAATCGGGCGGTGTCCTCCCGGTCGAGCGATTCGCGGTAAAGGGCCGCGTAGCCGGTCGATTCCAGCGCGTGCGCGATCGTCTCCGCCGGGGAGAGGGTCGCGGCCTTCTCGCGCAAGTCCTCGACGACCGCTCGGAAGCGAGAGAGCGCCTGGCGCGCGCGCTCGGGCAGGCCGGCAATGGGGCCCGCCGAGGCCTCCCACCAGGAGACGCCCGCCTCGCGCGCGGCGGCGGCGATGCGCTCGACCGTCGCGGTCCCAATTCCGCGTGCCGGGACGTTGACGACTCGCTTGAACGCCAGATCGTCCTCGGGGCGCACGGCGAGACGGATGTACGCGAGGATGTCCTTGATCTCGGCGCGCTCGTAGAACTTCATCCCGCCCACGACGACGTAGGGGATCCGCCGCCGCAGCAGCTCTTCTTCGAAGGCGCGCGACTGCGCGTTGGTCCGGTACAGCACCGCGAAGTCGCTGGGCGGCTTCCCCGAGCCCGCGATCGCCCCGACGACCTCCTCGGCCTCGACGCGGTCCTCCTCCACCTGCCAGAGCCGCACGGCCGAGCCGGCGCCGCGGTCGGAGCGCAGCGTCTTCTTGCGGCGGCGCCGGTTGTGCGCGACCAGCGCCGACGCGGCGTCCAGGATCGGGGCGGTCGAGCGATAGTTGCGCTCGAGCGCCACGAGACGGGCGCCGGGAAAGTCCTGGTCGAAGCGGAGGATGTGCTCGACCTCCGCGCCGCGCCACCGGTAGATCGCCTGATCCTCGTCGCCGACGGCGCAGAAGGAGGCCGCGCCCTCGCCGAGGATCTTCACCAGGGCGTCCTGCGCGGTGTTGGTGTCCTGGTACTCGTCGACGAGAAGGTGCCGCACCCGCTTCTGCTCCGCCGCGCGCAGGAGCGGCAGATCGCGCAGGAGGCGCACGGAGCGCACGATCAGATCGTCGAAATCCAGGACGCCGGCGGCGGCGAGGCGCTTCTCGTAGAGCGCGTAGACGGAGGCGATGCGCTCGCCGGCGAAGTCCACGTTCTCCCGCGCGAAGCGCTCGACGGAGATCAGCGCGTTCTTGGCGCTGGAGATCCGCGAGCGCACGGCGTACGGGGGCAGGACCTGCTCGGAGATCGAGAGCTCCGCCATGGCCTCCTTGATCAGCGAGAGGGAGTCCGCGGCGTCGGCGATCGAGAATCGCGCCGGCAGCTTCGCGGCGGCATGCTGCCGGCGCAGGAGACGCAGAGACCAGGAATGGAAGGTGCCGATGAAGGCGAGGCCCGCTTTCGGTCCGACCAGCGCGCTCGCGCGCTCGCGCATCTCCCCCGCCGCCTTGTTCGTGAAGGTGACGGCGGTAATGGTCCGGGGGTCCGCGCCGTTCTCGATCAGGCGCGCCAGGCGGTGCGTGATGACGCGCGTCTTGCCCGACCCCGCGCCGGCCAGGACGAGCAGGGGCCCGTCGCCGTGGAGAACCGCCTCGCGCTGTTCGGGGTTGAGGTGGGTCAGGGAAGCGGGGTCGCTACTCAACCGTGACGCTCTTGGCCAGGTTGCGCGGCTGATCGACGTCGCAGCCGCGGCGAACCGCCACGTGGTAAGCGAAGAGCTGGAGCGGCACGACCGAGAGTATCGGCTGCAGCTCCGGGATGGTCTCCGGCACGCGGAGGGTCTCGTCCGCGAGCGAATCGATCTCCTCGTCGGCGCGGGTCGTGACCACGATCCCGATCCCGTCGCGCGACTTGACCTCCCGCAGGTTCGACAGCGTCTTCTCGCGCCAGCCATCGTGGGGAGCCAGCACGATCACGGGCAGGTTCTCGTCCACGAGCGCGATGGGGCCGTGCTTCATCTCGCCGGCGGGATAGCCCTCGGCGTGGATATAGGAGATCTCCTTCAGCTTCAGCGCGCCCTCGAGCGCCACGGGATAGTGCAGGCCGCGGCCAAGGAACAGGAAGTCCCGTGCATTGTGATACTTACGAGCCAGCTCCTCCAGAGACTTCTCGGCGGCAAGCGCTTCCCCGATGGCCGCGGGCAGGTGCAGGAGGGCCCGCCGCTCCTCGTCCGTCAGGCCCTTGCCGAGGCCGCGGGACTCCCGCAGCTTGGCGGCGAGCAGAAAGAGGATCACCAGCTGGGTCGAGAAGGCCTTCGTCGAGGCGACACCGATCTCCGGCCCGGCGTGCGTCGCCAGCACGCCCTCGACCATTCGCGCGATCTGGCTGCCCGGCACGTTCACGATCCCCAGCAGCGGCGCCCCCGCCCGTCGCGCCTCCGCGAGCGCCGCCACGGTGTCGGCGGTCTCTCCGGACTGCGAGATCCCGACGACCAGGACCCGCTCGTCGAGGACCGGCCGCCGGTAACGGAACTCGCTGCCGTAGTCGACCTCGACCGGGACCCGCGCCATGCCCTCGATCAGGAACTTGCCGATCTGGGCCGAGTGCCAGGAGGTGCCGCAGGCGAGCAGCAGCACGCGGTCGTAGCCGGCGACCCGCTCGGGCGAGAGCAGCGGCTCCTCCAGCAGCAAGGCTCCGGTCTCGAGCGACAGCTTGCCCGCGAAGGTCTCGGAGACCGCGGTGGGCTGCTCGTGGATCTCCTTGAGCATGAAGTGGCGGTAGCCGCCCTTCTCGGCCGCCACGGCGTCCCAGAGGATGCGGTGGCGCGGACGATCGAGGGCCCGCCCGCCCGCGTCGGTGATCCGCAGGCTCGACGCGTCCACGCGCGCGACGTCGCCGTCCTCGAGGAAGACCACGTCGCGGGTCCACGGGACCAGCGCCACGGGATCCGACGCGATGAAGTTCTCTCCCTCCCCCAGCCCGACGACGATCGGCGGGCCCGAGCGCGCCGCGACCAGCACGCCCGGCTCGGCGCTGGAGGAGACGACGACGGCGTAGGCGCCGCGCAGCTGCCCCGCGGCGCGCCGCACGTCCTCGAAGAGGTCGCCCGACTTGGCGGCCTCCACCTCGTGCGCGAAGACCTCGGTGTCGGTGTCGCTCTTGAAGGTGTGACCGGCGGCCGCGAGCGCCGCCTTGCGCTCGGCGAAGTTCTCGAAGATCCCGTTGTGGACGGCCACGACGCCGCCCGTGCAGTCCGTCTGCGGATGGGCGTTGTCCTCGGTGGGGCGCCCGTGCGTGGCCCAACGCGTGTGGCCCAGGCCCGTCGCGCCCGGCGCGGCCGAGCCCGAGAGCTTCTCGACCAGGTTGCCGAGCTTCCCGGCGGCCCGGTGGACCGTGAAGCGCGAGTCGGCGAGGGTCGCGATGCCCGCGGAGTCGTAGCCGCGGTATTCGAGCCGCCGCAGCCCGTCGATCAAGAGCGGGGCGGCCTCACGGGGCCCGACGTATCCGACGATTCCGCACATGGCGATCGGTTCCGTTCTCGCGGCTCGGCGCTACGTCTGCTTGCGCGCCTTGCGCTTCGCCGCCCATCCTTCCACAACCTTCTGCGGCGTGCGCGAGATCGCGAGCGCGCCGGCGGGGACGTTCTTGGTCACGGTCGTCCCCGACCCGACGTACGCGCCCGGGCCCACCGTGACGGGGGCCACGAGCTGGGAGTCGCTGCCGACGAAGGCTCCCTCGCCGATCACGGTCTTGTGCTTCTTCTCGCCGTCGTAGTTGCAGGTGATCACGCCGGCGCCGATGTTGGCGCCCGCGCCGATCTCGGCGTCGCCCAGGTACGCGAGGTGGTTGGCCTTGACCCCCGCCCCCAGCACGGCCTTCTTCGTCTCGACGAAGTTGCCGACCCGGACGTCGTCGGCGAGCACCGTCTCCGGGCGGATCCGCGCGAACGGGCCCACGCGGGCGCGGGCGCCGATTCTCGCTCCCTCGACGTCCGTGTGCGGCCCGATGCGGCAGGCGCGCCCGATCCGCGAGTCGGCGACGCGGGAGAAGGGAAGGATCTCGGTCTCCTCCGCGAGCGACGTCGTCCCCTCGAGCGACACGAAGGGATGCACGATGACGTCCGGCGCCAGCGTGACGTGCGGCCCGATGCGCACGGTCGAGGCGTCGACGAGCGTCACCCCGGCGTCCAGGGCCCGCTCGACGCCGCGCCGCCGCTCGATCTCCTCGGCGGCCGCGAGGTCCCGCCGCGTGTTGACGCCCCAGGCCTCCCGCCAGTCCTCCGCGACGACCGCGTCGACTCCCCCGCGCCCCTTCGCCAGCGCGGCGATCGCGTCGGTCAGGTAGAGCTCCCCCGAGCCGCGGTTGGGCGCAAGCGCCGACAGCGCCCGCGAGAGCGCCGCGAAGTCGAAACAGTACGCCCCGGCGTTGACCTCGCCGAGCCTTCGCTCGCGCGCGCCCGCGTGGGCGGCCTCCACGATGCGCGCGACGCGGCCGCGCCGGTCCCGCACGACGCGCCCGAAGTCCCCGGGCTCGGGCGGGCGAAAGGACAGCAGCACCGCGTCGAGGCGGCGCTCGGCGCGGCGGGCCACGAGCGCGCGCAGGGTTGCCGGCGTCAGCAGCGGCGTGTCCCCCGCGACGACGACGATCGGACCGTCGCCGCCGGCGAGCGCCGGAAGGGCGCGGGAGACGGCGTCGCCGGTTCCCCGCGGCGGATCCTGGACGACGACCGTCACGCCGCGGCCCTCGAGCACCGCCTCGATGTGCTCCCGGCGCGGGCCCAGCACGACGACGGTCTGCGAGGGCGTGAGCCCCGCGACGGCGTCGAGCACGGCCTCGATCAGCGTCCGACCGGCGACTCTGTGGAGGACTTTGGGGAGCGAGGAGCGCATGCGCGATCCCACGCCCGCCGCGAGGACGACGACGCGGGGCGGCGCTTCCGGGGCCGCGCCCTTCGGGCTTCCCGTCTTCTTCTTGGCCACGCTCCGGTCCGATGTCCGAGCGTCCACCCGGGGATCCGTCCCGGTCCGCGAATCGCCGACCGCGGATCGCCGCTCTTCTACGACGCCAGCAGCTCCAGGAACTCCGGGGCCTCGCGCACCGGGTCGAAGTCGCGGTCGTGCCGCGCCAGAACGCGATGACGCCCGT
>DATBIJ010000029.1:0-5501 GCA_036557025.1 Thermoanaerobaculia bacterium
GTAGCGGATCGAGTTCTCGATCAGGTTGTGCAGGACCTGCTGGAGCCGCCCGGCGTCGGCGAAGGCCTGGACGGGCGTCGGCGGCGTCTCGACAGTCAGCTCCAGCCCGCGATCGGCGGCGGCGGGCTGGAGCTCGCGGACCACGTCGGCGAGGAATCGTGACAAATCCAGGTTCGCAAAGGAGAGCGTGATGCGGCTCGACTCTCCGCGCGCGAGGAAGAGCAGGTTCTGCGAGATCCGGGCGAGGTGGCGCACTTCCAGGAGCGCATTGCCGATCGCCTCGCGATATTCCTCCGGGGTTCGGTCCTCTTCGAGCGCGACCTCGAGGGATCCGCGCAGGACCGTCAGCGGCGTGCGCAGTTCATGAGAGACGTCGGCGACGAACTGCTGCTGCTCCTTGCCGGCGCCGGCCAGCGCGTCGAGCCGGGCATTGATCTGATCCGCGATCTCGCGGGCGGCGCCCGACAGCCCCTCCGCCGCGACGCGCTTGAGCGGCGTCTGCGCCGTCTGCTCGAGCCGTTCGAGCAGCATCCGCAGCGCATCCTCCGGCTCCGGGCGCCGGGAGAACAGCGGCGCGATGTCAGCCCTCCGCCTGCGGGGAGCGGACGCGGTAGCCGACGCCCCGCACCGTCTGGATGATCCCGTCGCGCGAGCCGCCGTCGAGCTTCTTGCGCAGGCTGTTGATGTAGACGTCGATGATGTTCGTCGAGAGATCCAGCGCGTCGTCCCATATTCGCGCCTGGATCTCCGAGCGGGACACGACCTTGCCGGAACGGCGCAGCAGCAGCTCGAACAGCGCCCCTTCCCTCGCCGTCAGCCGCACGATCTTGCCGGCGCGCGTGACCTCACGGGAGTCGGGGTCGTACTCGATCTCGCCCAGGCGCAGCGGCCCCGGGGGCGCGGTCTCGGTCCGCCGCGACAGCGCCCGCAGGCGGGCCAGGAGCTCCCGGAAGGAGAAGGGCTTCACCAGGTAGTCGTCCGCACCGGCGTCGAGTCCCTCGACCTTGTTCTCGGTCGAATCGCGCGCGGTGAGCATCAGGATCTTCACCGGCATCCCGCGCCGGCGGATCTCGCGGCACAGCTCCAGCCCGTCGCGCGATCCGGGCAGCAGCAGGTCGAGCACGATCAGCTCGGGCGAGCTGGCCGCAAGGCGGCTCATCGCGGTATCGGCGTCGGGAGCGACCTCGACCTCGTAGCCCTTCTCCGTCAGGCCCTTCCGGAGGAACTGCGAGATGCGCTCTTCGTCTTCGACGACCAGGACTCTCATGCGCGATTCCCCGGCCTCACTCCCCCGCCGGACGCCTCCCCCGCGGATCCCTCAGGAACGACAGGACGAAGACGACGCCGGCGCCGGCCGCGAACCCGCCGGCAAAGCTGGACACGGAGTCGGGCCCGAGGACCGACAGGAGGGCGCCGGCCGCCACGAGCCCCGCCAGCAGCGGACGCGAGACCGTGATCGGAGGGACCTCGGGCATCGGCTCCTCAGGGCGCCATCGGCTTCATCGTCATCGGGTCCCGAAGCGGCACGTCGACGACGCGCCCGCCCGGAAGCGAGGAGAGCGACACGTCGTGCTTGCCGTCTCCTTTCAGGATGTCCTCCTTCTTCCCGACGACGAGGACGACGAGCTTGGAAGGATCGAGGAACCGCCGGGCGACCCGCTGGACGTCGGCAACCGTCACCGCCTCGATCTTCGAGCGATAGGTGCTCCAGTAGGTCGGGTCCTTCGCGAAGCGGCCCGTCAACTCGTCCTGCGCGAAGGTGCCGGCGACCTGCGCCTTCGTCGCGAAGGCGCGCGGCAGCGTCTCGATGAAGGACGTCTTCGCCGTCGCGAGCTCCTCGGAGGTGACCGGCGTCGCCGCGATCCCCTGGATCTCCTGCAGCACGATCGTGGTCGCGTACGCGACGGTCGGGGACTTGGACTGGAAGCTCGCGCGAAAGACCCCGGGCCAGTACACGCCGCCCGCGAAGGAGGAGCCGGCGCTGTAGGCGAGCCCTTCGTCGGACCGCACCCGGTTGGTGATGCGCGAGGTGAACCCGCCGCCTCCCAGGATGTCGTTCATCACGATCGTCGGGAAGTAGTCGGGGTCGTCCCGCATCGCGCCGGGCAGCATCATCGAGACCCGCCCCTGCGGCACGTCCTTGTCGACGAGATAGACGCCCGGCGCCGCGAACATCGGGTCCGACGGCACGGCCGGCGCCGTCTCGCCCTTGAAGGGCCAGTCGGCGAACAGGGCGTTCAAGCGCGCGATCATCTCGTCGCGCGCGAAATCGCCGTTGGCCGCGACGACGAAGTTCGCGGGATGGAACCAGCGGCGGTGGAAGGCGGCCACGTCTTCTTTCGTCAGCGCGGAGACCGAGGCCTCCGTGTCGTACGCGTTGGCGAAGAACTTCTCGCCCATCGCGAGGAAGCCGCGCTCGCGCCCCTCGATGGCCGCCGAGTCGTCGTTGCGCTGCTTCATCTCCTGCAGCATCTGCTGCTTGCGCAGCGCCAGGCGGTCCTCCTGGAAGCGCGGTGCCGTCAGGACCTCGCGCAGGATCTTCATCCCCTCGTCGAGATCCTTCGCGAGCAGGTTCAGGCTGACGCTGCCCTGCGTCTCGCCGACGCTCGAGTTGAGCTGCGCCGCCAGGAACGCCGTGCGCTCGTCCAGCTGCTCGGCGGTCATCGAGGGGGTTCCGCTCTTGCTGATGAGGTAGCCCGCCAGGTCCTCGACGCCTTCCTTGCCGGCCGGCGTGACCCACTGGCCCGTCCGAACCAGGATCACGATGTTGACCAGCGGCAGCTCGGAATCCGGCACGAGATAGGCCACCGGGCCGCTCGCGAGCACGACGCGGTGCGCCGCCGGATCGGGCGGGTTCCAGGTGAGCGGCGGGTACTTCAGCCTCTCGGGCCGGCTCGGAATCATGGTCGCGGCGCCCTGTCCCAGGGCCGCCGCCGCGAGAAGTGCGGCGAGCGCCGCCGCCCCGAAGGTTCGCGTGGGGTTTCTCATTTGCCTGCCTTCGCCTTCTCGAGGGCCGCCAGCCGCGCCTCGATCTTCTTGCGGGCCGCATCCATCGCCGGCTTCATCTCCGCCGGGGCGCTGCCCGCCTGTGCGTCGAACCGCTGGAGCATCTGCCGCAGCTGCTCCGGGTCGTTGACCGTGGCCAGCTGCTGCGAGAGCTGACGAACCATCTGTTTCTGCTGGTCGTTCAGGCCCGCGAGGTCCGGGTCTTCCGCGGCGGGCGCGGCGCCGGCCTTGCGCGTATAGATGGCGACCGTCCGGTTCTCCGGGGTGAAATAGGTCGTCGCGACCCGTTGGACATCCGCGGCGGTCACCGCCTGGATCTTCTTCCCGCTCTCGTTGAACTCTTTCCAGTCACCCAGTCCCTCGTTGAAGATCAGCTGCACGAGGATCGGGAAGTTCGCCGAGAGGCGCCGGTACTCCGCGGCGGCGAAGTTGTTCTTGACCTTTTGCAGCTCCTCGGCGGGGACTTCGTCCTTCTGCAGCTTCTCGAGCTCCGCGTAGATCGCCTTCTCGACCTCCTCGGGCTTACGGCCGTCCTTGGCCTCGCCGCCCGCGTTGAAGAGGCCCGCGTACTTGCGCGATTCCTGCCGGGCGAACGCCTCCGTCGCGACGCCGGAGCCGAGCACGAGGTTCTTGTAGAGGCGGCCGGTCCGCGTCGAGAGGATCTGCGAGAGGACCTGCAGCGCGTAGCTGTCCTTGTGCCGGAAGGGAACCGTGCGCCAGAGGATGTCCGCTTGCGGGTTCGTGTCGGCCGCGGCGATCATGCGTTTCTCTGCCTGCTGCGGGACCTCCATCGTCACGACGGGCGGGACCGGCTTCTTCCCGGCCGGGATGCGCCCGAAGTACTTCGTTACCATGCGCTCCGTCGCGGCGGCGTCGAAGTCCCCGACGAGGATCAGCGTGATGTTCGCCGGCTGGTAGTAGGTCGCGTAGTAGTCGTTGGCCTGCGCGAGCGAATACGACACCAGATCCGAGGGCCACCCGACGACGGGCCACCCGTAGGTCGAGGCCTCCCAGAACATCGACTCGAGCTGCTCCTCGAACTTCCCGAGCGGCGTCGACTCCGTGCGCAGCCGGCGCTCCTCGAAGACGACGTCGCGCTCGGCGTAGAACTCGCGGAAGACCGGGCGCAGCAGCCGGTCCGACTCCATCCACATCCAGAGCTCCAGCTTGTTGGAGGGGACGGTGATGAAGTAGCCCGTCATGTCGTAGTTCGTGAACGCGTTCATCCCGGAAGCGCCGCCGTTGGTGTAGATGCGGTCGAACTCGTTCTTGACCAGGATCGCCCGCTGCGCGGCGATCAGCTTGTCCATCTGCGCGTCGAGCTCCGTGCGCCGCGGCGTCCAGTTCTCGCGCTTCATGGGGTCGCCGATCTCCCCGCGGAGATAGGCGACCCGCATCGTCGCCTCCTCCTTGCGGATTGCGTCGGCGATTTTCTCCTGCTCGGCGATGATCTCCTTGTCCTTCACCGCGTCCTTGGTGCCGAGCGCCGGGGTCCCCTTGAACATCATGTGCTCGAAGAAATGGGAGATGCCGGTGATCCCGGGCCGCTCGTTCGCGCTGCCGACGTGCGCGACCCAGCCCCCCGCCACCGTCGGCTCGCCCGTCCGGCGGACCATCAGCAGCCTCATTCCGTTGCCGAGCGTCTTTTCGACGACCGGGACCTGCTGGGCCAGCGCGGGGACCGCGAGCGTTCCCGCGAGGGCGATCACCACGAGACGTCTCGAAAACTTCATGGCACTCCTTTCCCGGGAGGCGTCAATATATACGCCCCGGCGGCCGGGCGGCGGCCGCGGAACGGAACTTGCTCGACGGGATTTCGCGAAGGAGAGAGACATGAACATGGGGAAGATGACCCTGGCCCTCGGAGCGGCCGCGCTGCTCGCGGCGGCGTGCGCCTCCACGCCACAAGCCGCATCGACCGGCGCCGTCGGACACGCGACCCTGGAGTCCCGCAGCGGCTCGACGGCTCACGGGACGGCGACGTTCACGGAGCTCTCGACCGGGGTGGTGCGCGTGGTCGTCGAGATCGAGGGTGCCCCGGAAGGCACGCATGGCCTCCACATCCACGAGAAGGGGGACTGCTCGGCGCCCGATGCCACCTCGGCCGGCGGCCACTTCAATCCCGGCACGATGCCCCACGCCGGCCCCCACGATGCGCAGCGGCACGCCGGCGACCTCGGCAACATCGAGATCAAAGGCAACGGCAAGGGGAAGCTCGAGATCACGACGGACCTTCTGACGGTCAAGGCTGGCCCCAACTCGGTCGTCGGCCGATCGGTGATCTTTCACGAGAAGGCCGATGACCTGAAGACCCAGCCCACGGGCAATGCCGGCGGGCGACTTGCCTGCGGAGTGGTGACGGGCGGATAGGCGGGGGGTTACGAGGGACGCTCGGCGCCGCCGCGTCCAACCGGCCCTTGCGTCCGGGCGGCGGCGCCGATGAAATGCGTCGGAGCATGGCCGACCGCAAGCCGCTCCCCGCGCGCCCCCTCGCC
>DATBIJ010000030.1:0-4746 GCA_036557025.1 Thermoanaerobaculia bacterium
TTCGGGCCGATCTGGATCGCGTTGTGGTGGGCGGTGCTCGTGATGCCGTACGCGGCCGGCAAGGAGCGGATCGCGCTGCTCGTCGGCCTCGTGATGCTGGGTCTCTGCTCGCCGCTGCTCCAGTACGTCGCCCGCGAGAACATCCTCCAGCGCTCGCCGCTCCACGTCGCGGCCGTCGACCTGGAGGAGCGCCGCGAGGACGCGAGCGCCGAGGACGGATTGAAGCAGGCCTCGAGCGTGTTCGCGGAGGACTCCGATGTCTGGTTCCTGCTCGGGATGTACGCCGAGCGCTCCGGCGACCTGGAGAAGGCGGCGGCGAACTACACCCGCGCCATCAGCGCCGAGCCAAAGAACTACAGAAACTTCCTGAACCGCGGCAACGTCCGCTTCCACGAGGGGGACTTCACCTCCGCAATCCGCGACTACGAAGCCGCCACGCAGCTCGCGCCGCGGGCCGCGGAGGCTTTCTTCAACCTCTCGCTCGCGCGCGGCGAGGCCTACGATTTCCCCGGCCAGGCCGCGGCCATGGCCAGGGCGCGCGAGCTGGACAACAGCCGCGTCGAGGAGTGGGCCGAGGCGCCGGCCCTCCAGCGGATCGTCTCGGCGCCCTACTCCGTTCGCCAGGCGCGCAGCCGCATCGAGCGGTGGAACGCCCAGGAGAAGAGCAAGCGGCTGCCCGGGCACGCGCCGCCTCTGCCGATCTGGCGCGCCCTGCTCTCCCCGTTCACCCTGCTGCCGCTGGGCTTCATGGCCCTCGCCGTGCTCTGGTCCCGCCATCGCGACGCGCGCGGGATTGCGGAGGAATGCGACCGCTGCGGGGCGGCGTATTGCCCCTACTGCAAGAACCGCGCGGAGGCCCCCCTCTACTGCAACGACTGCGTGCGGCTGCACCTGCGCAAGGAATCCAGCGGCATCGAGGAGCACGTCCGGCAGAACCGCGAGCTGCGCAGGCGTCTGGCCCGGCGCGAGCGGCTCTGCCGCCTCGGCTCGCTGCTGTTCCCGGGAACGCACCGCGTCTTCCAGGGGAAGACGACTCGGGCGGCCATCGTGCTGTTTCTCTTCGCGTTCCTGGCCGCCACGGCGGCCATCGACTTCCGCGTGTTCGACCCGCGGCGCCTGGCCCCGGAGCCCCACGGCCTGGCCATCACGATCGTGGCGGCGTTTCTGGCGCTGATCGTCTGGATCGCCTCGAACATCTCCGCCTGGAGGGAGTCCCATGGGACTTGAAGGGACCCTCCGGGTCTTCTCGCTCTCCGACATCTTCCAGGTGCTGGGTCTGCAGAAGAAGAGCGGGGTGCTGTCCGTCGAGGGCGACGAGGACTCCATCAGCGTCTCGTTCCTCGGGGGGCAAGTCGTCTCCGCCGAGTCCTCCGCGAAGCGGCTGGAAACCCGCCTGGGATCGCTGCTCGTACGCGCCGGCCGCATCTCGGAGGAGGACCTGCAGAGGGTGCTCGAGATCCAGAAGGAGACGCAGCAGAGGCTCGGATTCCTCCTGATCCGCGAACGCCTCGTCTCGCCGGAGGATTTGCGCGACGCGCTGCGGCTGCAGATCTCACGCATCGTGTACGCCGCGTTCCGCTGGCCGGACGGGCGCTTCCGCTTCAGCCAGGACGCGCCGATCGACTACGACGCGGATCACATGTCCCCGGTGTCCACGGAATCGGTGCTCATGGAAGCGGCGCAGATGCTCGACGAGTGGCCGCTGATCCAGAAGAAGGTCCCGTCGATGCGGCGGGTCTACAAGCGCGCGCCGGGCGTGGAGAACCTGCACCTGGTCCCGACCGGCAGCACGCTCGCGGGGGAGGGCACGCTCGCGGTCTCGAAGGCGGAGGCGGAGGTCTGGAAGTGGATCGACGGGCGCCACTCCGTGCAGGAGATCCTGGAGCGGGCCTTCGTTTCCGACTTCGACGGGTACAAGGCAGTCGGCGAGCTGATCGACCGCCATCTGCTGGTCGAGGGGCCGGCCGAGCCCGAGCGGATCCCCGAGGAAGAGCCCGCGATGCGGGAGGATTCGTCGCGCGAGGCGCCGTGGGCTCCGCCCGTGCGCCCGGGCGCGGCGCGCGTGGCGCGGGGCGGGGCGCCGCTGCTGGCGTGGCTGATCCTGGTGGGCATCGCGGCGGGGGGCGCGCTGCTTGTCTCGCGCAACCCGGTCAACGTGTTCATGAAGCCGCGGCGCGAGGCCCGCGAAACGGGGTCGTTCCTGAAGGCGGTCTCGCTCGACCGGCTCGTTGGAATCGAGCGCGCCGTGCGGGTCTTCTACGACTCGACCGGACGCTATCCGCGAAGCCTGGACGATCTGGTCGCCAACGGCATCCTGAACGAGAGCCTCGTGCGCGATCCCTGGAATCGCCGCTACCGCTACATCCTGCGGTCCGAGGATGGGAAGTTCGGGCTCTACGGACGCAACTCGGCAGGGGAGATCGACCTGGACCTTTCCTTCGACCGGTCTCTCGCTCCGGTGTCCGACGCCCTGATCCCGACCACGCGACGAGCCCCGGAAGTTATTCCAGGAGTTCAAGTTATAGAGTGAGTCAAATAGACTAAACTTTTTTTCCAACAAGACTTGACATTGCTCCGCTAAGGTTCTAGGCTCTCCCCTCCTCGAGGCGGGAAGTGTCCCGCCAATTCGAGGCCGGGCGGCGTTGACGCGGTGAATCGGCAAATCGGCAGCCGCGTCGCAACCCGCCCGACCCGCGGCGAAAGATCAGGAGGAGCAGCAATGAGCAAGATCATCGGAATCGACCTCGGCACGACGAACTCGTGTGTCGCCGTCATGGAAGGCGGCAGCGCGGTCGTGATTCCCAACGCGGAAGGAAACCGCACGACTCCTTCGGTCGTCGCGTTCTCCAAGGGAGGCGAGCGTCTCGTCGGCCAGGTCGCCAAGCGCCAGGCGATCACCAATCCGGCGAACACCGTCTTCTCCATCAAGCGCTTCATGGGCCGCCGCTTCGAGGAAGTCTCCGAAGAGGCGAAGATGGTGCCCTTCAAGGTCGCGGCAGCGCCCAACGGCGACGTTCGCGTCCAGGCCGGAGGCAAGGACTGGTCTCCGCCGGAGATCTCCGCGATGATCCTGACCAAGCTCAAGGAGGCGGCGGAGGCCTACCTGGGCGCGAAGGTCACGCGGGCCGTCATCACGGTGCCGGCGTACTTCAACGATTCCCAGCGCCAGGCGACCAAGGACGCCGGACAGATCGCCGGCCTGACGGTCGAGCGGCTCGTCAACGAGCCCACGGCCGCCGCTCTGGCCTACGGTCTCGACAAGAAGAAGGACGAGACGATCGCCGTCTACGACTTCGGCGGCGGAACCTTCGACATCTCGATCCTCGAGGTGGGTGAGGGCGTCGTCGAGGTCAAGTCGACCAACGGCGACACGCACCTGGGCGGCGACAACATCGACCAGAAGGTCATCGACTGGATTCTCGCGGAGTTCAAGCGCGATCAGGGCGTCGATCTCTCCAAGGACCCGATGGCCATGCAGCGGCTCAAGGAAGCCGCGGAGAAGGCGAAGATCGAGCTCTCCTCGGTCGTGGAGACCGACATCAACCTGCCCTTCATCACGGCCGACGCGTCGGGGCCCAAGCACCTGATGCTCAAGCTCACGCGCTCGAAGCTCGAGCAGCTGGTCGAGGATCTGATCCAGCGCTCGAAGGGGCCCTGCGTCCAGGCGATGAAGGACGCGGGCGTGACCTCCAAGGACATCGACGAGGTCGTCCTGGTGGGCGGCCAGACCCGCATGCCGCGCATCCAGCAGCTGGTCAAAGAGCTCTTCGGCAAGGAGCCGCACCAGGGCGTCAATCCCGATGAGGTCGTCGCGGTCGGCGCGGCGATCCAGGGCGGCGTGCTGGCGGGAGACGTCAAGGACCTGCTCCTGCTCGACGTCACGCCGCTCTCGCTCGGCATCGAAACGCTCGGCGGCGTCTCGACGAAGCTCATCGAGCGCAACACCACGATCCCGACCAAGAAGAGCGAGACCTTCTCGACGGCGTCGGACAGCCAGACCTCGGTCGAGATCCGCGTGCTCCAGGGGGAGCGCGAGATGGCGCGGGACAACAAGTCGCTCGGCGTGTTCCACCTGGTCGGCATCCCGGCGGCGCCCCGCGGCGTGCCGCAGATCGAGGTGACCTTCGACATCGACGCCAACGGCATCCTGAACGTCTCGGCGAAGGACCTCGGGACGGGCAAGGAGCAGAAGATCACGATCACGGCCTCGTCCGGCCTCGCGAAGGACGAGATCGACAGGATGGTGAAGGACGCCCAGAGCCATTCCGCGGAGGACAAGCAGCGGCGTGAGGAGATCGAGGCGAAGAATCGCCTCGACGGGCTGATCTACTCGACCGAGAAGACGCTCGCGGAGAACAAGTCGAAGCTCGACGCCTCCGACGTCACGGCGCTCGAATCCGCGATCGCCGACGCCCGCAAGGCTCTGGAGTCCGGCGGCGCCGAGGCGATGAACGCCGCGGGCGTCCAACTCCAGCAGGCCTCGCACAAGCTGGCGGAGGCCATCTACCGGGGGGCTTCCGCGTCCGGTGGGGCGGGCGCGGGCGGCGCCGCCTCCGGCGGCTCGACGTCCGGCGGGGCCGGCGCCGAGGACGAGGTCATCGACACCGAGTACGTCGAGACGGAGAAGAAGTAAGGGCCTCGGGCGGCGCCGGAGATCCGGTGCCGCCCGAGTACACTTGTGGTCATGAGCGTCTTTCGCTGGAACTCGCTGCAGGACCTCTTCGCGATCCAGGAGAAGGTCAACCG
>DATBIJ010000031.1:0-6179 GCA_036557025.1 Thermoanaerobaculia bacterium
GCAGCGTTGGGAGCTGCCCGGCGGCCGCCGCGCGATCGATCGGGTCCTGAAGGAGGACTACCTGCGCGGCCTGCGTCGAGCCCTGAACGGCGGGCAGCGCGCGGGGTAGCCGAATGTCTTTGCGGCGTGACGCCTCTGACCACTCCGGAGGTCGGCGGGCCGTTGACGGCACGGATCCAAGTCTCTGTCCCGCAGCGGCTTGTGGCATGGCTCACAATGGCGTGGCGCTTGCTCGAACAAGCGTCCGGAGGGATTCCGTCATGAAGAAGTTCCTGCTGGTGGCGGTGGCGCTGATGCTGGCGTTGCTGCTTCCCGCGGCGCCCGCCGAGGCCGGCCACGGACACCACCGCTACCACGGTGGCTGGGGTTGGGGCTGGGGCTGGGGTTGGGGCTGGGGCGGATGGGGCGGCTGGGGCTGGGGCGGCTGGGGTTATGGCTACCCGTACGGCCGCGTCGTCTCCTGGGAGCGCGTCCCGGGACCCGCCTGGACCGTTGTCGACACGGACGTCTCTCCCGAGCACGCCGAGGTCTGGCTGGACGGCGTCTACATCGGCGTCGCGGACGACTTCGACGGGAACCCCGACTATCTCTATCTCGCTCGCGGCGACTACAAGCTGGAGTTCCGCCTCGGCGGTTATCAGGCGCTTTCGGTTCCGATCAAGTCTCACCCCGGCGGCTTGGTGAACGTGGATGAGTGGATGCCGCGCGCGCAGGACACGCCCAAGGTTTCCGACGGCCACCGCCGCGTGCCGGAGATGGGAATCCAGCGCTTGTGGGTCAAGAAAAACGGTCAAACGCAGGTCTATCAAGAGAGCAACCAGGCCGGGGACCGCGAGCCGCAAGGCGAGGAGAACCTCTCTGCCGAGGCCGAGACCTGGTCGAGGCGCCAGGATCCCCCCGCGGGAGGATCGGCGATGCCACCGCCGGCGCCAGAGCAAGGGGAGGGCTCGGATTCGTGGCGTGGCAGATCCGCCCCCGCCGCGCCGCCCGCTACGCCCGCTGCGCCGCCCGCTGCGCCATCCGCTCCGCCCGCCGGATCCGCAGCGCTGCTCCTCGCCGTGGAACCTCCGGACGCCGCCGTCTGGATCGACGACAAGTACGTTGGAACGGCAACCGACCTATCTTCGTCGTCCAGAGGAGTTCCCGTCGCGCCGGGTAAGCACAAGATCACGGTTCTCCGACCGGGCTGGGGCGAGGAGACCGTCACCGCCGAGGTCGACGCGGGAGAGATCCGCAAGGTCCGCGTCGTGCTGGAGAAGGAGTAGAGCCGCCGCCGGCATTGCACCTTCGGGCAAAAGCGGCCCTTCCGGGCCGGGCGTATAATTTTTGTATCCGAAGGAGTCAAATCGGGGGAGGCCGGAAGCGACGGCGGCGTCTTCTCGGTGGCTTGCCACCGTCTGCCAATTCTCGGTAGCTCCCAGGTCCGCACTCTTCCCACATCCTCCCGATCCCGCCGGAGACAAAGGCCTCCCCCGATCCTTCGGAGTTCGCGGAAGATCAGCCGGTCGGCGACGTCCGACCTTCCCACAAGAGCAGCAGCACGCTCTCGTAGTGCATGCGCCGGTTGCCCCGCCGGTTGTCCGGCGGTGCATCCGCCGCGCGCAGGGCCGCCGCGTGCAGCCGCTCGGGGGATACGGCGCGCGCCGCTGCGGTCAGCCGGCCGGCAACGGCGCGATGCCGCACGAACTCGCTGCCACCCGCAACCGACAGGAGCGCGGCGTCGGCCAGTAGCTCCGCGAGCAGGCGTGCGCCCCACCGCTCGCGCCGGGCGAGCTCGTCGGCGGCGGAGAGCAGCGCCGGCAGGTCCCCGTTTCGAAGGCCCGCCTCCAATGCCTCCACCGCCCTCGCGCGAAGCTCCCGGGCGGCCTCCAGGTCGAAGTCTTCCGGCGCGTCGGCACCCCCGAGCAACTCGAGATCGCGGCGGTCCTCCTCGGTGTCGCCATCGCTCTCCGCGGCCGCGCGCGGCGTCCGAACCCGGGCGAGGACACAACGGGAGCGGATCGTCGGCAGGAGAGCCTCCGCGGCCGTGGTGGTGAGGATCCAGTGCAGGGAGCGGCCCGGCTCCTCCAGGGCCTTCAGGAGCGCGTTGGCGGCCTCGGGGCCCAGCCGTTCGGCCCGCGCGACGATGGCGACGCGACGCGCCGCCTCGTAGGGGCGGCCCGCGGCGAACTGCAGCGCCTCGCGGACGCGGTCGATCCGGATCGCGACGCCCTCGGGCGCGACCACGAAGAGGTCCGGATGCAGGCCCGCGACGACGCGCCGGCACGAGTCACAGCCCGCCTCGGGGTCCTCGCGGGGGCAGAGCAGCCCGCAAGCCAGGCGCCGTGCTTCCTCCTCGAGCGCCGCCTCACGGGAGCCGGTCAGCAGCAGCGCCGCAGGCAGCCGGCCCTCGCGGGCAAGACGCGCCAGCGGAAGACCCGGCGCGGCGCTCACGCCCCGACTTTCCGGCGCAGGATCTCCCACGCCTCGGCGAAGACCTCGTCGGGCGATCGCGCGGCGTCGATGAGGACGACGCGGGAGGGCTCGCGGCGCGCGATCTCGAGATACGCCTCCCGAACCCGGCGGTGGAAGTCGAGCGACGCGGCCTCGAACCGCCCCGGACGGCCGCCGTCGCGCGCCACGGCCCGGGCGAGGCCGGCCTCGGGCTCCAGATCGAAGAGCAGCGTCAGGTCCGGCACGAGGCCGTCGCGGGCCAGGGCGTCGACGCGGGCGATCGCGTCGGGGTCGACGCCTCGTCCCGCCCGCTGATAAGCCTCCGTCGCGTCCGAGTAGCGGTCGCACAGCACGATCTCGCCGCGGGCAATCGCGGGCTTGAGCACGTCGCGCACGTGCTGGCGCCGGTCCGCTTCGTAGAGGAGCCATTCCGCGACGGGGTCGAGGGTATCCTCCCCCTCGCTGGGCGGCACGAGCAGCTTCCGCAGCGCCTCGCCCAGCGGCGTGCCGCCGGGCTCTCGGGTTGCGAGCACGCTCCTCCCGGCCTCGCGCAGGCGTTCCGCCGCCCGCGCGAGCTGCGTGGACTTGCCCGAGCCCTCGATTCCCTCGTACGTCACGAAGCGCATGCCGGGCGGGAAGAATACCGGAGGCCGCGGGGGTTAACCCGAACGGTTCCCCGGCGTCCCACACATAGGACAATGCCACCGTCGTGAGCGAGCAGTCTGTCGCAGGAGAGCTGCGCCCGGAGCGCCGCGGCCCCGGGCCGGGGTGGTTCCTCGCGCTGGGTTTCGTCGGGCTGGCCATCGCGGTCGCTTCGGTGGCCGACATGTTCGCGCTGCGCCCGCACGACGGCATCGTGCCGATGCCCTACGCGCGCGGGGGCATCGAGGTGCGGTCGGTCGTCGCCGGCGGACCCGCGCAGCGCGCCGGGATCAAGGCGGGCGAGTGCGTGCTGGGGATCGGGCCGGCCAACGGCGGGCGGCGGCTCGTGGCTTCGGCCTCGGACGCGGCGGCGGAGCTGCAACGCCACCGTATCGGCGAACGGGTCGCCTACTACGTCCGGGCCTCGCGTTGCGACTCGACCGCGCCGGCGCCGTCGCGCACGGTGCTGCTGCGGCTTTCCTCGGAGCGCCTCGGCGGCACGACCTACCTCTACACGGCCGCCATCGGGCTGCTCTTCTTCGCGATCGGCCTGCTCGTCCTGCGCAAGCGCCCCGACGACCGCGCCGCGCGCGCCTTCTTCCTGCTCTGCGTTCTGTTCCTGCTGTTCTTCGTCTGCCGCCTGCGGCCGGCGTCCTATTGGTGGATCGACGTCTTCGTGCAGAACACCGGGACGATCAGCCTGTTCCTGCTGCCCGCGGTCTTCCTGCACTTCTTTCTGATCTTTCCGCGCCCGAAGAAGCTGAATTTCGCGGCGCCGGACGAGTGGACGGGGGAGGAGGCGCCGCGCTGGAAGCGGCGGCTCCAGGACTTCCTCTCGACGAGCCCCGGCCTGCTCTACCTGCTCTACGCGATCCCGCCCGTCGTCTTTCTCTACGACGTCCTGCGCCAGCTGCGCGGCTACCGCGTCGCCGTCCTTCAGGGAGCGCCGCTCTCCTCCTGGATCCTCCTGGGCGACTATCTCGTGCTGGGCCTGATCGCGCTCGCCCACTCCGCCTTCCGGCTGGAGGACCCGCGCGAGCGGCGGCAGGCGTTCCACGTCTTCGTCGGGACGATCCTGGGCACGCTGCCCTTCGTGATCCTCGGGATCGTCCTGCCCTCGGCGTTCCAGATCGACGACTACGTGTTCTGGGGCATCGTACCGATGATCCTGATCCCGCTGACCTTCGCCTACGCGATCGTCCGCTTCCAGATGTTCAACGTCCGGCTCGTCGTGCGCCGGACCTTCCTGTACGCGGCGACGATGGCGATCCTCTTCGGCGTCGCGGCGCTCGCGATTGCCGGCGCCAACGCGATCTTCAAGGGAACGGAGGTCTCCAAGTCGCCGCTCTTCAACGTCGGGTTCTTCCTCGTCGTCATTCCGCTCTTCGACTTCGTGCGTCGCCGCCTGCAGGGACCCATCGACCGCCTCTTCTTCCGCGAGAAGGTGGACTATCAGGCCGCGCTGCTCGAGATGAGCGAGAAGCTGGCCGGAGAGCTCAACCTCGGCCACATCGCGGACTACCTGACCTCCAGCATCGCCTCGGTCATGCGGCTGGAGAAGGCCTCGATCTGGCTGCGCGACAGAGACGGCTGGCTGGACCGCCGCGGCCGCCGCGACGACCGTCTCTCCCCGACCGCCGCCCTGCGGCGCATCCTCAAGACCGAGGGGCATCCGATCGCCCCCACCGACCTCTCCCTGCGCTTCGGAGACGACGAGAGCGCCGCGTTCCGGGAGCGGCTCGTTGCCGAGGAGTTCCGGCTGCTCGTGCCGCTGGTCTACCGGGCCCGCCTGATGGGGCTGCTGGCGCTGAAGGAGAAGCTCTCGGGCGAGCGCTTCGACAAGGACGACGAGGCCCTGCTCGCCACGCTCGCCAACCAGGCCGCGCTCGCGATCGAGACGGCGCTCCTGCACGACGAGATGACCCGACAAGCCGAGCTGCAGCGCGACATCGAGATCGCGCGGGACATCCAGACGAGCCTGCTGCCGCGGACGATGCCGGAGATCGCCGGCTTCCAGTTCCTCGGAGGCTCGATCCCCGCCAAGGTCGTCGGCGGGGACTTCTACGACTTCATCGACCTGCCCGACCGCCGGCTCGGCATCGTCATCGGGGACGTTTCGGGCAAGTCGGTGTCGGCGTCGCTTCTGATGGTCGCTTCGAAGGAGATCGTCTATTCGCGCGCCCTGCACACGACCGACCCCGGCACGCTCTTCCGGGAGTCGAACCGCCGCATCTACTCGATCAAGCGCCGGATGTTCGTCTCGCTCGGCTACTTCCTGCTCGACCGTGACGCGATGAGCCTGAGCTACGCGATCGGCGGCCAGCCGATGCCGATTCTGCTGCGCGGCAACGGCTCCCGCCCGACCCTGATCGAGGCCCCGGAGCACCGTCTGCCGCTCGGCGCCTTCCGCGACGTCCCCTACGACACCCGCGAGATGTTCCTCCAGAGCGGCGACATGCTGTTCTTCTACACGGACGGCTTCACGGAGGCGATGGACCCGCAGATGGAGCCCTTCGGGGAGGAGCGCCTGATCGCCTCGGTGCAGGCGCGGCGGCACGAGAAGCTCGAGGCGCTCGCCGGCGGCGTCCTGGCGGACATCCGGGAGCACGCGGCGGGCTCCGAGCAGTACGACGACATGACCTTCCTGATCCTGAGGGTGCAGTAGCTTGTGGGGCCCTCCCGGAGCCGGTCGACGCCCGTTCGTCCCCTCCGGCAGACGCCTCCTCCCAGGAGGCCGCCGGGCGAGCCCGTCCGGCGGACGGGCCGCGTAAACTCCCGCTCGCCAGAAGGTTGGAGGCTCCCCCGATGACGCCGACCGAAAACCTCGACCCCCGTCCCGCCGTATCATGAGCCGGATGAAGCTCCGTCCGCTGACCGTCCTTGGAGTTCTCGTGCTCCTGCTCGCCGCAGGCGGGGCGGCCGCCCTCTACCTGTCCCAAAAACGAGAGGTCACGACGTCTTCCGACGAGGCGCGCCGCGTCTACCGGGAGGCGGTGGAGAACGAGCGCCGCTACTACTTCCGCGAGGCCCGCATCGGTTTTGCCCGCGCCCTCGAGCTCGACGACGAGTTCGCGATGGCGATGGTCGGCATGGCGCGGCAGGCC
>DATBIJ010000032.1:0-4639 GCA_036557025.1 Thermoanaerobaculia bacterium
CTGGATCAGCAGCCAGGCGACGACCCAGAGCGCCGCGGAATGGATCATCCGGAGCGCGCCGCCGGACCAGTCGTGCATCCCGCTGGCGTTGCGCAGGAACCGGCGGGTCTCCCACGGAAGGCCCGTCAGCAGGACGTGGCCGTCCTCCAGGACCGGGCCGGGTCCGGCCGCGAAAAGGAACACTCCCACGCCCGCGCCGAACACGCCGACGGCCGCGGCGGTCGCGGCGAGCCACGGCTTCCAGGTGCCGCGCCACGAGCGGCGCACGCCGATGGCGAGGCCGCACGCCGCGAGCGACGCGAGCCCCCACTCCGTGCGACAGAGCCCGGCGAGCCCCGAGAGCACTCCTGCCACCACCGCCGTCCGCAGGTTGGCGCGGCCGCGCGAGGCGAGCGCGGCGGCGCACAGCGTGAACGCCGCCGCCTGCCAGATGCGGAAGCCCATCCCGATGATGGCGCCGCCGCCCCACCGTACGAAGACCAGTGCCGGGACGGCGATCGCGCACCAGAGGAACGCCTCGCGCCGGCCGGTGATTCGGCGCAGAGCGAAGGACAGAGCGGCGATCGACGCCGCGGCGGTCAGGCATCCCGCGAGCGCGAGCGTGCGGAAATCCGATCCCAGAAGACGGAAGAGTCCGGCGTGGAGGTACGGGGTCAGGGGCGGAAACCAGTAGATGACGTCTTTGTACAGCAGCTCGCCGCGGGACAATCCGTCCGGCACGATCCATTCGCGGCCCGAGTCCACGATGGCGTCGGACCACTTGCCCCAGGAGATCGCGAGCAGCGCGAGCGAGGCCGCGATCAGCGCGATCCAGGCGACGGCGGGGGGAACGCGGAAGGGGGCCTTCGGGCGCCCGCGCACGCTACAGGGCTCCGGCGCTCTTGGTCATCGCGCCGGAGGCGTCACCTCGACGCCCGCCTTGTAGATCGCGCGAATCCGCCGCACGTTGCGGATGTTCGCGAGCGGATCCTGCCCGAGGATCAGGAAGTCCGCGCGCTTCCCGGCCTCCAGGGTCCCGCGGTCCCCATCGATCGACAGCGAGCGCGCCGCGGTCTGTGTCGCCGCCCGCAAGGCCTCGAGCGGCGTCCAGCCGGCGCGGACGTAGAGGTCCATCTCGATCGACACGCCCGAGCCCGGGAATGCCCACATGTCGGTTCCCAGCGCCACCGGCACGCCGGCCGCCTTCAGGCGCCGCAGGTTCGCGCGCAGGGCCGGCAGGCGCTTCTCGACGTTGGCGAAGTTCGGGTAGCGCTCGCGGTAGCCGTCGGAGTAGCCGCTCGCGCGGTATTGCGCGACGACGTCGGGCTTCAGGACGAGTCCGGGGTCGGACAGCACGTCGTCCAGGAACCGCCGGGTGTCGGCCAGGAACTCGAAGATATCCATCGTCGGGATGTAGAAGGTCCCGTTCTTCTTCATCGCCGCGATGGTCGCGTCGTCGATCTCCTCCAGCACGCCATGGGCGAGCGCGCTTGCGCCCGCGGCGACCGCGGCCTTCGCGTCGGCGAGGTTCGGAGCGTGGACGGAGGCCCGCATCTCTTGCGCGCGCGCCTCCGACAGGAGGGCTTCGAGGATCTCGGGCCGGACCTTGTCGAGCGGTGCCTTCGGGGCCCGGCACCAGGCCATGTCGTCGAGCATGACCTTGATCTCGGAGGAGCCCAGCGCTCTGGCCTTGCGCACGGCCTCGCGCGCCGCCGCCGGCGTCGCCGGCCGGCGGTCGAGGTTCGAGTCGTCGGGCTGCGAGTCCCACCAGCCCCCCTTCGTCGTGAAGATCGGGGCGGCGGGAAACAGATCCGGCATCCCGGAGCCCGCCCGCGCGGCGCGCTCGGAAAGCGCCTTCGACGCCGCGACGTCCTCGGCCATGAGCCGGACGCTCGTGACGCCCCAGCGCAGCATCTCGTGGAGGTCCGCGTCGGACTCCGCGTGGACGTGCGCGTCGACGAATCCCGGGACGATCCATTTCCCCGCGGCATCGATGAACGCCGTGCCGGCGGGAAGCGCGGCGAGTGCTTCGGGCGTGACCCTGGAAACCGAGACGATGCGACCGTCGCGGACGACGAGCAGGGAGTCCTCGATGGGGGACGCGCCGGTCCCGTCGATCAGGGTGGCGCCGCGAAGGACGAGCACGCTGGCGGCGGCGAGAAGGCTCACGACGCCCGGCTGGCGTCGACCGCGTTCTCCTTCTCCCGCTCGGCGGCCTCGACCTCGACCGGATAGATGCCCGTGAAGCAGGCGGTGCAGGCGGCCTGCTGCGGCCGTCCGAAGGCCTCCAGCATTCCTTCCGGCGAGAGGTAGCCGAGCGAGTCGGCCTCGACGAACTTCCGGATCGCCTCGACGTCGTGCGTCGCGGCGATCAGCTCCTGCCGGGTCGGCGTGTCGATCCCGTAGTGGCAGGAGTGGCGGGTCGGCGGCGACGAGATCCGCAGGTGCAGCTCGCGCGCGCCGGCGTCCCGCAGCATGCGAACGATCTTGCGGGAGGTAGTCCCGCGCACGATCGAGTCGTCGACCAGGATGACGCGCTTGCCCGCGACGACGTCCTTCACCGGGTTGAGCTTGATCTTGACCCCGAAGTGCCGGATCGATTGCTTCGGCTCGATGAAGGTCCGGCCGACATAGTGGTTCCGCGTCAATCCCAGGGCGAACGGGATGCCCGATTCGCGGGCATAGCCCAGGGCCGCGTACATTCCGGAGTCGGGGACCGGCACGACGACGTCGGCGGGAACGGGATGCTCGCGCGCCAGGCGCGCGCCCAGCGCCTCGCGCGTCCCCGCGACGCTCTTGCCGAAGACCATCGAGTCGGGGCGGGCGAAGTAGATGTGCTCGAAGACGCAGGGTGTCGCGTGCGGGAAGGCGAAGCGGCGCGACTCCACGCCGGCCTCGGTCAGCCGCGCGATCTCTCCCGGCTCGATGTCGCGCTCGTAGGTCGCGCCGATCAGATCGAACGCGCAGGTCTCGGAGGCGACGACCGGGGAGCCGCCGGGCATCCTCCCGAGCGAGAGCGGGCGGATGCCGTTGGCGTCGCGGGCGGCGAAGATGCCGTCGCGCGAGAGGATCACGAGCGAGTAGGCGCCCCGGACCTCCGTGAGCGCGTCGGCGATCGCCTCGGGCAGCGTCGCCGCGCGGGAGCGGGCGACCAGATGCAGGATGACCTCGGAGTCCGAGGTCGTCGTGAAGAGGGCCCCGTCTTTCTCGAGCTGGGATCGGATCTCGCGGGCGTTGACCAGGTTGCCGTTGTGCGCCAGGGCCAGGGGACCCCGGCCGGTGGCGAAGACGATCGGCTGGGCGTTGATCAAGAGCGACGCGCCGGCGGTCGAGTAGCGCACGTGCCCGATCGCGATGCGCCCGGGCAGCCGAGAGAGGCGCGCCTCGTCGAAGACGTCCGCGACGTAGCCCATCTCCCGCTCGACGTGGAGGACCCCGGCGTCGAGCGTCGCGATTCCAGCAGACTCCTGCCCGCGGTGCTGGAGGGCGTAGAGTCCCAGGTAGGAAAGGTTCGCGGCGTCGTCGGACCCGGCGACGCCGAAGACCCCGCACTCGTCGCGAAAGCCTCCCCGCGGGTCCATCCGATTGAATCTTAACCCGTTTTTGATATCGGGCGGGTGATCCGGCGTAACCCGCGGGGGGCGCGCGCTCGTCTGACTCCTCGTGATGGATCACCTACGCTCCGCGCGCTCTCGACGACTCGCCGCCCTGCTCGCCGCGCTGCTGTCCTCCTCGCCGCTCCGGGCGGCGGATTCTCCACCGGCGCCGGCGCCGGTTTCGTCGCTCGAGCTCGCGCGTCACGTCCTGAACCGGCTCGCCTACGGTCCGCGCCCTGGCGAAGCGGAGGCCGTCGCCGCGCAGGGCATCGAGCGCTGGATCGCGCTTCAGCTCGCGCCGGAGAAGATCGACGACTCGGCGGTGCGGGCGCGGATCGCCGGTTTCGAGACCCTCCGCCTCTCCGATCGCGAGCTCTACGAGCGCTTCGAGAAGCCGCTGCGCGACGCGCGCGCGATGATGCGGAAGGCCCAGGAAAAGGGCGTTCCCGACGAGGCGGCGCGGGAGCAAACCGTCGAGACGCTGCGCCGCAGCATCCCGCCGGAAGACCGGCCGCGCCGCGTGCTCGAGGAGCTGACGGCGTCTCGCCTGATCCGCGCCGCCGAGTCGCCGCGCCAGCTCGAGGAGATCCTCGTCGACTTCTGGATGAACCACTTCAACGTCGACGCGCGCAAGGGGCCGGACAGAGTCTTCATCGCGTCCTTCGAGCGCGACGTCGTCCGGCCTCGGGTCCTGGGCCGCTTCGAGGACCTCCTGCGGGCGACGGCGAAGTCGCCGGCGATGCTCTGGTATCTGGACAACGCGCGGTCCGTCGCCGAGCCGCAGAACCGGCCTGCCGGCGCGAATCGGAGGATCGAGCGCGCGATGCGTTTCGTCGAGCCGGAGCTGCGGGGGCAGATGCCGACCGGGTTGAACGAGAACTACGCCCGGGAGCTTCTCGAGCTGCACACGCTGGGCGTCGACGCCGGCTACACGCAGGCGGACGTCACAGAGCTCGCGCGGGTGCTGACGGGATGGGGCATCGACCGCCGCGGCTCGGGAAGCGGCGGCTTTCAGTATCGGCCGGCGGTCCACGACGCGAAGGAGAAGCACGTGCTCGGCCACC
>DATBIJ010000033.1:0-1849 GCA_036557025.1 Thermoanaerobaculia bacterium
CCCGACCCGGGCAACTACCGGATCGACCTCTGGGGCGATGCCGGATACCCGCAGGGTCCGTCGACCTGGGAGGAGCTGCGAATCGGCGGTCGCAAGATCAAGGAGAAGACGGGCAACCCGGTGGGCCTGGGCTTCTCGCAGGAGATCGACTCGAACATGGCCCTGCGCGGCTTGCTCTGGTCTTTCGGGGCCTCCGAGGTGGACGCCGAGGGGAAGGTCGTCTTCGACTCGAAGGAGACGATCGATGCGCTGAAGTTCGGCCGCGCGCTCTACAAAGAGGCGATGACGCCGGAGATCTTCACCTGGGAGCCGGCCTCCAACAACCGCATGATGCTGGCGGGGCGGGCCTCCTTCGTGGTCAACGCGATCTCGGTCACGCGCACCGCGGAGCGGGAAAACCCCGAGATGGCGCGCAAGATCGGCCTCACGAAGCCGCTCGCGGGGCCCGTGCGCCGGATCGCCGCGGAGCACGTCATGAACTGCTACGTCGTCTGGAGCTTCGCCGAGAACCCCGACGGCGCGAAGCAGTTCCTGATGGACATGGCCGACAACCTCCCGGCGATCTTCGAGAAGAGCGAGTGTTACAACCTGCCCTGCCATCCGACGGCCGTTCCCGAGATGGCGAAGCGGCTCGCGGAGGACCCCAAGGGCGAGCCGCGCGGCAAGTACGCGGTGCTCGCCGACGCCGTCGAGTGGTCCACCAACATCGGCTATCCCGGCTACGCCAACGCCGCCACCGACCAGATCTTCAACACCTACGTGATCCCGACCGCGTTCGCGCGTGTCGCCCGGGACGAGGCGACACCGGAGGAGGCCGCGAAGACCGCGGCCGCGGAGATCCAGCGCATCTTCGAGCGATGGCGCTGAGCGCCAGGCCCACGCGATGGCGCTGAGCCTCCGATGGCAGTAGTCGCGACCCGCGCCCTCTCGAAGGTCTTTCGCCCCGGACAGCCTCCCGCCGTCGACTCGGTCGACCTGGAGAGCCGCGAAGGGGAGTTCCTGGTCCTGCTCGGGCCCTCGGGCTCGGGCAAGTCCACGGTCCTCCGCATGATCGCCGGCCTGGAGGAGCCGACCTCCGGCGAGGTCTGGATCGGCGGCCGCGTCGTCAACGACCTGACGGCGCGCGAGCGCGGGGTCGCGATGGTCTTCCAGAGCTACGCGCTCTATCCGCACCTGACCGTCGCGCGCAACATCGCGTTCCCGCTCCGGGCGCGCGGCGTGCCCAAGGCGCAGCAGCGCGAGAAAGTCGAGCGCGCGGCCGCGATGTTCCGCATCTCCCACCTGCTCGACCGCAAGCCCCGCGAGCTCTCGGGCGGCGAGCGCCAGCGCGTGGCGATCGCCCGGGCCATCGTCCGCGACCCCTCGGTGTTCCTGCTGGATGAGCCGCTCTCGAACCTCGACGCGAAGCTGCGCGCCTCGGCGCGCGAAGAGCTCGAGAAGTTCCAGCGGCAGCTCGGCGTGACGACGATCTACGTGACCCACGACCAGGTCGAGGCCATGGCGATGGGGGATCGGATCGTCGTGCTCTCGGAGGGCCGGGTCCGCCAGATCGGCGCGCCGGCCGAGGTCTACGACGATCCGGCCGACACCTTCGTCGCGACGTTCCTGGGCTCGCCGCCGATGAACCTGCTCGAATCCGGCGAGACGTGGATCGGCGTTCGGCCGGAGCACCTGCGTCCGGCCGATGGGAGGGCCGCCGCGGACGGGGCGCTGGCGCTCACGGTGCGGGTCGAGAACGTGGAGTACCTCGGCGTGGACCGCCTCGTCTACGGCCGGATCCTCGGCGGCTTCGGCGAGGCGGCGGTCGTGTCGCGCCTGCCGGCCTCGGAGACGCCTCCGGTCGAGGGAT
>DATBIJ010000034.1:0-9136 GCA_036557025.1 Thermoanaerobaculia bacterium
AAGTCCCAGATCAGGTTCTGGAATCCGCGAAGCGACGCCCCCGACTCCGGATGGATCGCCTGCGAGAGCGCGTCGATGCCGCGTCCGCTGGCGTACTCGGGGGAGAAGTAGGCCCAGGAGAGGAAGCCTGCGGCGTTGAGCCCGGTCTGGACGAGGTAGTCGTCTTCGACGGACTCGAGCAGGAGGTAGCGCAGGTCCTCGGTCGTCCGGCGCTGTCCCTCGAGCGGCCTCCAGCGGCGCTCCCGCTGGGGGATCCACGGGGGATAGGGGATGAAATCGATGGGCAACGCGACACCGGTCCTGGGCGCCCCGGCGAGCAGCGGGGCGATCTGCGCCAGCCGCTGCCCGGCGTCCGCGGAGATCTTGTATCCGGCTCCGGCTCCGCCCCGGCCGGGATCGGTCATGAGGACTCCGGCCCCCACGATGGTGCCGTCCCGATCGGTCTCGAGGTAGGACTCCTTCAGGGCGGGGCGTCGCGGAGGCCCGGCCAGCTCCACCGTGGCCTGGGCGTGCCAGCGCCCGGTCAGGTCCAGGGCACTCGGCCCGGGCGTCGGGGCCGGGCCGTCGTCGGCCCCGGCATCCCCCGCTCCCCGGGTGGCCCGCCAGATCAGCAGGCCGGCGACGAGAACCCCGAGGGTTGCGAGAACGAGAACCCAGCGCCGGTTGTCGGGGACGGCCGGCGCGGGCGGGGGCTGGGCCGGGATCGTCGGCGGTCGAGTGGGCCGCTTTGCGGCTTCCTCCTTGCGCTCGAAGATCCGTTCGCAGCGGAGGCACTTGCCGGAGGGAACCTGGGTGAAGCCGCACTTCTCACAGGTGACCCATTCCATATCCCTAGATTTTACAGCAGTTTCGGGCGTTTTGGCCGCCCCGCGTCTGCCGGCCGACCCGCCTCAGATTTCCCGGAAGAAGAACCGATCCAGCACGGAGAGCTTCTTGCGACGCCCGGCGTCGTCTCCCGGCTCCATCAGCCACAGCGCGGCCGAGATCGAGGAGGCGAGCGAGTTGCCGTCCTGCGGCGTGAAGCAGAAGCCGACGATCTCCCTGTCGCCCGAAAGGGTCACGGTGGGGACCGCGATGACCGTCTGGGACAGGATCCGGCCGTAGTAGCCGTGGTCGCGGCCGAAGGAAAAGATCTGGTTGGCGGAGCGCTTTTCGGTCAGCGCGATGCGCTCGTTGGACTTCAGCCTCTCCATCAACCCCTCCCGGGTGATCGCCCTGGAGAGTGTCAGGTTGAACCAGAGCGAGTGCATGTACTGGGTGTTGAGCTTGATCGCCGAGGAGAAGATCTTCGGCTTCCAGCCGATGGTCTCCAGAAGGGCGGAGGCGTCGCGCGCGTGATGCGTCCCGTAGACGGGGTCGTCGTGCCGGCTGGCCGAGGGCGCCGGCGCGAACCCGGAGTCCTGCGAGACGTCGTTGGCCCGGCGCATGCACACGAAGCGCCCGCTCTCGAGCCCCAGCCCGCCCTTGCCGTCGTCCGCGAGCGTGCGGATCAGCACGGCGATGTTGTGCGTGTTGCAGGAGACGATCTGCAGGAAGCGGTCCTTGCCCGCCTCCAGAGCGCCGTCGTTGATCCCCATCGCGTACATCTTCCCGAAGCCGAACTCGCTGCCCTGGGCGAGATAGCCGCGCGGTCCGTTGAGCTTCTCGTAGACCTTCTTGTTCTCGTTGCCTGCCGGGGTGCAGTCGATGACGACGGCGGCGCGCTCGAGCGCCTCGCGCTCCTGGAAGTGGACCTTGTGGCCGAGCGCCTCGAAGTCGGCGAGCTTGTCGCTGTCGACCGCGAGCTTCGCGCCGCGCTCCAGGAGGTGGTTGACCTTCGCGCGCTCGGTCTTCATCGGCGAGCGCTTGTGGAACGTGATCTCGTCGATGCCGAGCTCCTTGCGGAAGTCCGCGAAGAGGCCGATCAGCGGCTCGCCGATAGTGCCCGTGCCGACGACATGGACGATCTTCTGCATGCGCGCCTTCCTTCGAGTGTTTGGTCGGGCGCGGGGAGCCCCCGCGGGAGGCCAAGGATACGATGAGCGCCGTGCCTTCTCCAGCGGGGCCGCGTTGACCGGTCGGCTCGACGCCTTCACCTTTCCGGGACCGGCCGGCGTGTTGGAGGGCCTCTGGAAGGACGCGGCGGCGCCCCGCGCCGGGACCGCGGTGGTCGCGCACCCGCATCCGCTCCACGGGGGAACGCTCCACAACAAAGTCGTCTACCGGGCGGCCCAGGCCCTCGGCGAGGCGGGATGGGCGACCTTGCGGTTCCACTTCCGCGGAGTCGGGCTTTCGGAAGGGCGCCACGACGGGGGGCGCGGCGAGACCGACGACTTCCGCGCCGCGATGGAGGAGGCGCTGCGGCGGGGGGGGCCTCCGCTGCTCGCCGCCGGCTTCTCCTTCGGGTCGGCCGTGGCCCTGCGGGCCTCCGCCGGAGACTCGCGTGTCGTGGCCCGCATCGCCATCGGGCTGCCCGTCGCCACCGAGTCGGGCCGCGACGTCCCGCCGGTCGTGCCTCCCGCCCTCTTCGTGACCGGGGAGAAGGACGCCTACGGCCCGCCGGAGCTGCTAGCCCGCTTCGTGGGAGACTCGGGGCAGATCGTGATCGTTCCCGGCGCGGATCATTTCTTCGAAGGCCACCTCGCGCGCCTGCAGGAGGCGATCGCGGGGTTTCTCTCCGGCCTGCCGCGCCTGGCGCAGACAGGACCGGCGCGATGATCCCGGCCGCGCGGCGCCGCGAGCTGCTCGAGCTCGCGCGGCAATCCCTCGAGACGGCCTTCGCCGGAGAGCCCCTCCCGCGGCTCGCGTCGGACCGCGCGCCGGAATTCGGGCGATCCCAGGGGGTGTTCGTGACCCTCCGCAAGGCCGGCGAGCTGCGTGGATGCATCGGCACCGTCGCGTCGGACGGCGACCTCTCGGGCATCGTGCCGCTCTTCGCTCGGAAAGCGGCCTTCGAGGATCCGCGCTTCCCGAACCTGCGCGCCGAGGAGCTCGTCGTGTGCGACATCGAGATCTCGGTGCTCTCGGAGCCGCGGGCGATCGCGGGGCCCGAGGAGATCGAGATCGGCAAGGATGGGCTGATCCTGGAGGGGCACGGCCGGCGCGGCCTGCTGCTGCCGCAGGTCGCGCCCGAGTGGGGGTTCGCGGCGGAGCGGTTCCTCGAGGAGACCGCGCGGAAGGCGGGCCTGCCGGCCGGTGCCTGGCGCGACCCCGAAGTGCGGATCTTCGCCTTCGGTGCGGAGGTGTTCTCGGAATCGGAGCTCGCCGCCGGCGGCGAGTGATCAGGTGCCGGAGCCGCGCCGTCCGGCGTAGAGCAACAGCGCCGCGGCCACCGCCGCATTGAGCGAGTCCACCGGCGCGCGCATCGGAATCGTCAGCTTTCGGTCGAGCCAGCGGTAGGCGCCCGCCGGCAGCCCGGGGCCCTCAGCGCCGATGACCAGCACGGTCTTCTCTCCGGGTGGCTGCGCGAAGGGGTCCTCTCCGCCCGCGGCGACGGCGCCTTCGATCGAGCGTCCGGCCGCCTTGGCGTCCGCCGCGAAGGCCTCGAAGGCCACGCGCCCGGACACCGGCACGCGCAACACGCTGCCGGCGCTCCCGCGCACGGCACGCGGATGGAAGAAGTCGGCGGTTCCGGGAGCCGCGACCACGCCGGCGGATCCCGCGGCTTCGGCGACGCGCACGATCGCGCCGAGGTTTCCCGGGTCCTGGATTCCGAAGAGGAACAGCACCGCTCCGGGACGCGCGAGGACTTCCGCGACCGGGACGTCGCGCCGACGCGCGAAGGCCAGGATGTGCTGGGGCGTGGTGGAGTCCGCGAGGCGCTCCAACACCGCGCGCGACACCTGGCGGGGACGCACGGGAGCCAGCGCCGCGAGCCGACCGGGCCGCACGCTGGCGTCGTGCAGGACCCAATCGAGGGGGATCGAGGCGGCGACCGCGTCGAGGATCGCTTTCTCTCCCTCGAGGAGCAGGTGCGTCCGATCCTCGACCGCGCGCGCGATCTCGCGCACCAGCGGATTGGCGGGCGATTCGATCGAGCCCATGCCGAGGCCCATGCTATAACCGCGCGCCATGCCGGGCCGGAAGAGAACCGCGCACACCTATGCGGCCGGAGTCGTCGCGGGCGGCTCCGCCTGGTCGGCGCTCTGGACGTTCCCCTCCATGATCGGCGCCGCGTTCCTCGTCGCCTGGGGCGCCGAGGCGGCGGAGTTTCTGATCTCCCAGGGCCTCGCCCTGGCCGTCCTGGCGCTGATCCAGACCCTGCCCGAGTTCGCGGTCGAGGCGGTCATTGCCTGGAAGGCGGGCAAGGACCCGAACATGGTCCACCTCGCGATCGCGAACTTCACCGGCAGCCTCCGGCTCCTGACGGGACTGGGCTGGCCGATGATCTACGCCGTCGCGGCCTTCTACTCGCGCAAGCGGCGCAAGAAGGCGCTCGGCGAGATCACCCTGCACTCCGAGCACGCCGTCGAGGTCCTGGGCCTGCTGCCGCCGCTCGCCTACTTCGTGTTCGTCTGGTGGAAGGCGAGCCTCTCGCTGATCGACGCCGCGTTCCTGACCACGACCTATGTCGTGTACCTGGGCGTGCTTCTGCGGATGCCGGTCCGCGTGGAGTCGGAGGACGACCACGAAGAGGTGCCGCGCGTCTCGCGCTGGGCGCTCTCCTTCCAGGGGTGGAAGCGCTGGGCGGCGGTGCTCTCGCTGCTGATCGCGGGCGGCACGATCATCTTCCTGGTCGCCGCTCCGTTCCTGGCGTCGATGCTGGGGCTGGCCGTGGCGCTGGGGATGTCGCAGTTCTCCTTCATCCAGTGGGTCGCGCCGTTTCTCTCCGAGTTCCCCGAGAAGACCTCGGCATTCGCCTGGGCCCGCCGGATCACGCGCGCGCCCGTCGCGCTGATGAACATGGTCTCGTCGAACATCAACCAGTGGGGCGTGCTCTCCGCGATGCTCGCGGTCATCTACTGCTGGAGCGCGGGCTCGACCGCGCCCCTGCCGTTCGACGAGCTCCAGCGGGCGGAGATCCTGCTGACGATCGCCCAGGCCGCGCTGGGCTGGATCTTCCTCGCCTCGATGGGCCTGCAGGCCTACGAGGCCGCGGGACTGTTCGTCTTGTGGCTGGTGCAGTTCTGCTTCCCGCACTGGCGCCACGACATCCTCTACGTCTACTTCGGCTGGATCGCCCTGGAGCTGCTCCTGGTGGCGATCGGCAAGAAGAAGATGCCGGTATTCCGCGAGTTCGCGAAGGCCTGGAGGGGGCGCCGGTGAGCGCGCCGCGCCTCTCGGCGCGGGCCCGGGCAATGACGCCCTCGCGAACCGGAGCCGTCGCGGCCGCGGCTCGTGCGATGCAGGCGAAGGGCATCGACGTCGTGGATCTGGGGCTGGGCGAGCCGGACTTCGAGACCCCCGGCTTCGTGGCGAAGGCCGGCGCGGACGCCATCGCGGCGGGCCGGACCAAGTACACCGACAACGCCGGCTCCGCCGATCTGCGAGACGGAGTCGCCGAGAAGTATCGCCGGGAGCAGGGGGCGACGGCCGCGCGCGAGAACGTCGTCGTGACGGCCGGCGCGAAGCAGGCGGTCTTCAACGCCTGTCAGGTGCTCTTCGATCCCGGCGACCAGGTCGCCCTGTTCTCCCCCTACTGGGTCTCGTTCCCCGAGATCCTGCGCCTCGCCGGCGCGGAGCCGGTCGTGGTCCGCACGCGCCTTTCCGAGGGCTGGAAGCCGGCGATCGATCGGCTCGAAGCCGCCGCCACGGACCGCCTGCGCGGCATCGTGGTCAACTCGCCCAACAACCCCAGCGGCGCGGTGCTCCCGGGAGCGGATCTGGAGCGCCTCGTCGCGTGGTGCGCCGCCCGCGGCGCGACGCTGATCTTCGACGAAACCTACGATCGCTTCCTCTACGGCGGCCGCACGCACGTCTCGGCCGCCCGCTTCCTCGCCTCCCACGCGCCCCACGTCGTCGTGACGGGCTCGGCATCGAAGACCTGGGCAATGACGGGTTGGCGTATCGGTTGGGCGCTGGCGCCCAGGGAAATCGCCTCGGCGATCGCAGGCCTTCAGGGCCACTCCACCTCCAACGCGAGCTCGATCTCCCAGGAGGCGGCGCTGGCGGCTCTGCGGGATCCCGCGAAGACCGACGAGGCCGTCGCGGGGATGCTGAAGGAGTACGATCGCCGCCGGCAGGTGATGCGGGACGCCCTGCAGGCGATCGAGGGCGTTCGGCTGTGCGATCCCGAGGGCGCCTTCTACGCCTTCCCCGACATGTCGAACCTGTTTGCCCGGCTCTCCGTCTCGGGCTCCGTCGAGTTCTGCGAGCGCCTGCTGTCGGAGGCCCAGGTGGCGGCCGTGCCCGGCGAGGCCTTCGGCGTCGACGGCTGCGTGCGCTTCTCCTTCGCGACACCGATCGATCGCGTCGAGGAGGGCATGCGGCGGCTGGCCGCCTGGGCTCGCGGCGCGCGATAGCGGAGCCGCGCGTGCCGACGGCCTTCCTGACCGGGGCCACGGGCTTCGTGGGCGGCCATACGGCGCGCGCTCTCGCCGCCGAAGGCTGGACGGTGCGGGCGCTGGTGCGGCCGCGCCCCCGCCCAGGCGCGCGCCGCGGAAGCGACGCGCTCGCCGATCTTCCGGTCGAGCCGGTGGCGGGAGACCTCTCGATCTCGGAGCCCGGCCCACTGCGTGCGGCGCTCGCCGACGTCGACGCCATCGTCCACGTCGCGGGACTCGTGAAGGCGCGGAGCCTCGAGGACTACCGCGAGGTCAACGCCCGCGGCACGGAGCGCCTCCTGCTGGCGGCGCGCGAGTCCGCGCCGCGTGCGCGCTTCGTGCTCGTCTCCTCCCAAGCCGCGGCGGGTCCGGCGCATGCGGGCCGGGCGGTCCGGGAAGGCGATCCGGCGCGCCCGGTCTCCTGGTACGGGGTCTCGAAGCGAGAAGGGGAGGAAGCGGTCGAGAGGCTGTGGAGCGGAGATTGGGTCGTGCTTCGGCCCGGCGTGGTCTACGGGCCGGGGGACAAGGGCGTGCTGACCTTCTTCCAGATGGCCGCCTCGGGCTGGCTGATCGTGCCCGCCGCGGCCTCCCGGGTCCAGGTCATCTCCGCCGAGGCGACCGCGCTCGCGATCGCACGGGCCGCGACGAGCGGCGCAGTCTCCCGACGCATTGGCTTCGTGTGCGATCCGGATCCCGTCGAGATCCGCCGGCTGGTGAGCGCGATCGCCGCTCTCCCCCCCCGCCGCCCCAGGGTCCTCGAGGTGCCCTCGGCGGTCGTCTTTGCCGCGGGGGCGCTGGAGACGCTACGAGAGATCGCCACCCGCCGATCGCGCCCGTTCAACGCCGACAAGGCGCGCGAGCTCCTCGCGGGCGACTGGATCTGCGATCCATCCCCGATGCGGCGGGACCTGAATCTCCCGCCGCCGGAGCCGCTCGAGCAGGGGCTTCGCCGGACCTACGACTGGTACGTCGGACAGGGGTGGCTGCCTTCCGAACGGTCTAAGTCATTGATCTGACAGGCCCCTGACCGATCTTGCCGCCGAGAAAGTTCCCCCACTCCATTTTGTAAAATTTGCTAAGATCCGCCCGGATTGCACGCCAGCAAATCCGGGGAGACGAAATGAGCAAGCTCGCATCGGTGGCGCGCCTGGAGTCGCCGCGCCTCGCCTCCATCTTCGACAAAGCCTTTCGCTTCCAGGATGCCAACAAGATCCGGGAGGCGGGGGTCTACAGCTTTTTCCGGGAGGTCGAGTCGGCGCAGGACCCCGTGGTGACCATCGGCGGGCGCCCGCTCGTGATGCTCGGCTCCAATAACTACCTGGGCCTGACCAACGATCCGCGCGTCAAGGAAGCCGTGCTCGACGCCGTGCGCAAGTACGGATCGGGCTGCGCCGGCAGCCGGTTCCTGAATGGGACGCTGGATCTCCACGTGCGCCTCGAGAACCGTCTCGCCCAGTTCATGCGCAAGGACGCCGCGGTCGTCTTCGCGACCGGGTTCCAGGTCAACCTCGGCGTGATCTCCTGCCTCGTCGGCAAGGGCGATTACCTCTACCTCGACAAGCAGGACCACGCCTGCATCATCGACGGCGCGCGCCTCTCCTTCGGCGAGATCCGCAAGTTCCGCCACAACGACGTCGCGGACCTCCGGCGCCAGATGCGCGGAGACACCTCCGCGCGCGGGAAGCTCATCGTGGTCGACGGCGTCTTCTCGATGGAGGGGGACATCACGCCCCTGCCCGAGATCGTGACCGCGGCGCGGGATCTGGGCGCGGGCGTCATGGTCGACGACGCCCACGGCATCGGCGTGCTGGGCCGGGGCGGACGCGGCACCGCGGAACACTTCGGCCTCGAAGAGGAGGTCGACCTGATCATGGGAACCTTCTCGAAGTCGATGGCCTCCGTCGGCGGCTTCATCGCCGGCGACGCCGGCGTCATCGACTACGTCAAGCACCGCGCGCGGACGCTGATCTTCTCCGCGGCGCCTCCGCCGGCCTCGGTGGCCGCGGCTCTCGCCGCCGTCGACATCATGGACGGCGAGCCGGAGCGTCGCACGCGTCTCTGGGAGAACACGAAGTTCTTCCAGGCGGGACTGCGTTCGCTCGGCCTCGACACCGGCGACTCGCAGACGCCCGTCGTGCCGATCGTCGTGGGGGAGGACCTCCCGACGCTTCAGATGGTCCACCGCCTCCACGAGGAGGGCGTCTTCGTCAACTGCGTGATCTCGCCGGCGACGGCCCCGGGCCGGGCCCTGATCCGGACCTCGCTCATGGCGACGCACACGAAGGCCCACCTCACGCGCGCGCTCGAGGCGATCGAGAAAGTCGGCCGCGAGCTGGGCCTGATTCGCGCGGCCGCGGTCTGACGCCGACGGAGTTGGCCTCGCCGCCCGGCTCCGGCGTCGGGATCGACCGCATCGGGTCTTCCCGCCGGGATCTCGAGCGCTTCTTCGACGTCGCGGACGCGATCTACGCGTCCGATCCCGCGTGGGTGCCGCCGCTGCGCTCCGACGTCGCGAAGGTGCTGTCGAGCGAGAACCCGCTCTTCCGCCACGCGGAGATGCAGCTGGTCCTCGCGCGGCGGGCAGGGCGCGACGTCGGGCGCATCGCCGCGATCCTCGATCGAAGCCACAACGAGGTCCACGAGGAGAAGGCCGTCTTCTTCGGCTTCTTCGAATG
>DATBIJ010000035.1:0-20413 GCA_036557025.1 Thermoanaerobaculia bacterium
ATCTCGCTGGCGGGCATCGTCTACAGCCGGTCGGTCCGGATCGCGTCCAACGAGATGGACGAGGCGATCATTCAGTACGTCAAGCGCAAGTACAACCTGCTGATCGGCGAGCGCACCGCCGAACAGATCAAGATGGAGATCGGGTCGGCGCATCCGTTGGACGAGCCGCTGACGATGGAGGTCAAGGGGCGCGATCTGGTCGAGGGCGTCCCGAAGACATTGACGCTCACCGACGAGGAGGTCCGCGAGGCCCTCTCGGAGGTCGTCGCCGCGATCGTCGAGAGTGTCCGCGTCGCGCTCGAGCGTACGCCGCCGGAGCTCTCGGCCGACATCATGGACAAAGGCATCATCATCACCGGCGGCGGCTCGCTGCTGCGCAACCTGGACCGGCGTCTCCGGGAGGAGACGGGCCTGCCGATCTCCTACGCCGAGGATCCGCTTGCGTCGGTGGTCCTGGGAACCGGCGCGATGCTCACGGACATGGATTTGTTGAGGAAGATTTCGATTACGTAAGAGGTAAATCGTAAATCGTGAATCGTGAATCGAGGCCTCTCGCCCTCGTTCTATTCACGATTCACGTTTGACGATTCACTTCCCCATGAGATCCATCGCCCCTCGCATCGAGGTCGTCGGCGCCCGGTCCCGCCGGGGCGGTGCGGTGTTGGTCTCGGTGCTGGCCGCGTGCGTGCTGATTCTCTCGGCGCAGGCTCCGGGGCGGGGACGGCGGGGCACGGTCCTCCAGGAGTGGATCCTCTCCGTCTCGGCGCCGCTGGCCAGCGCGGCCGCGGCCGCGGGTCGCGCGAGCTCCTCGGCCGTGGCGTCGGTGAGCGGGCTCTTCGCGGCCCGCTCGGAGAACGCGCGCCTGCGCGAGGATCTCGCCCAGCGGGAGGCGGAGGTCTTCCGTCTGCGCGCCGAGCTCGCCCAACGCGCCGCGGAACGGGCGCTGGAGGGCGGCGCGGCGCTGCCCAACGTCGTGGGGGCCGCGCCCGTGCTGCTGCTCGAGCGGCGCGCAGGCCTGCAGAGCATCCTGATCGGCCGTGGCTCGACGCGAGGTGTGGAGTCGGGCTCGCCGGTGACGACGCCGGAGGGACTCGTGGGTCGGGTCGTCGTCGCCGGGCGCACGCTCTCGCGCGCTCAGCTGCTGCTCGACGCGACCGCCGCGGCCGGGGCCCGGATCGCGCGAACCGGCGAGATCGGTATCGTCCGCGGGGACGGCGGCGCGCGCCTGCGTCTGCAGAACATCCCGACGACGTCCACGGTGGCGCCCGGCGACCTCGTCGAGACGGCCGGCATCGACGGCATCTATCCGCGCGGAATCCCGATCGGGCGCGTCGAGACGGTCGAGCGGGGCTCGGATCTGTTCCTCGAGATTCGCGTGCTCCCTTCCGCCCGCTTTTCGCGCCTCCAGGACGTGCTCGTGCTCACCCCTTCGCCCGCGGCCGCCGCTTCTCCGGAAGGAACCAAGGGTGCGACCCGGTGAGCTTCGGACGCATCGCCCTGCTGCTCCTGACGGCGGCGGCGCTGCAGTTCTTCTTCGGTGCGTCCCGCTTGCGCGGGGGCTGGGCCGTGGACTGGTTCCTGATCGCGACGGCGACGGTGGCGCGCAGCGGCGACTTCGTTCGAACGGTGCTGGCGGGTGCATCGGCGGGCTTCCTCGAGGACGGCCTCTCGCGGGAGATGCTCGGCATGAACGCCTTCGCGAAGGCGGCGATCGGCTACGCGATGGCGCTCGTCGCCATGCGGGTCGTCGTGGCGGGGCCCTGGGCAGTCGGCGCCGTGGTGTGCCTGGCCTCGATCGCGAACGACGCGATCGTCGGCCTGCTCGCCTCGCTGCTCCTGCGCTCGCCGCTCGTCGTGCTGACGCAGGCCACGGCTCTGCGGGCGATGGTGACCGGCGTGGCGGCGGCGCTGCTGGAGGCGGCCTGGAGCTTCCCATGGCGCGAGTGGTGGCAAAAGCGACGGTTGCGGAGGCTGCGGTGAAGGAAGACGGGAATCGGAAATCGGAAATGGGGAATCGGCTTCCGGCCTCGATTCCCAATTCCCGATTCCCCATTCCGGCGGGCCCGGAGGGTCCGCCATGCTGAAGGTCCGTGACGACCGGCGCGATCTCACGCGGCGAATCGAGGTTTCTCGAATCGTCGCGGGCGCGGTCTTCTCCGCCCTGACCTTCGCGTACTGGTACATCCAGATCGTCCAGGGTGATCGCTACTTCGAGCTCTCCGAGAACAACCGGATCCGCTCGGTCAAGGTCACGGCCCCGCGCGGCTACGTGCTGGACCGCGAGGGGCGGGTGCTCGCCGAGAACCAGCCCGCCTACAACCTTCAGCTATACCGGCGGGAGGCACGGAATCTCGAGGAGTCCATCGCCTTCGCCGCCCGCACGCTGGATCTGCCGCCCGAGCAGGTTCGCGCGCGCGTCGAGCGGGGGCTGCGGGATCCGGAATTCCTGCCGATCGCGATCGCGGAGAACCTCGGCCTCGAGGAGGTCGCCCGCATCGAGGCGCGGATTCCGGAGCATCCGGAGTTCGCGATCGCGGTCTCCCAGCGGCGGCTCTACCGGCGCAATGGCGAAGGCGCCCACGCGCTGGGATACCTCTCCGAGGCGAGCCCCGATCAGATCCGGCGATTCGGCGGCGTCTACCGCCTCGGGGACTGGATCGGGCAGAAGGGGATCGAGGCCTCCTACGAGCGGCTGCTCGCCGGGGCCAACGGCGAGCGGCGGGTGGTCGTGGACTCCTATGGGCGCGAGATCGACGAGGAGAACCGGCTCGAGGCGGAGCCGGGACAGAACCTCTTCGTGACGCTGGACGCCGAGCTGCAGGAGATCGCCGAGGCGTACTTCCGCGAGCGCGTGGGCGCGGCGGTCGCGATGGACCCGGCGACGGGGGAGATCCTCGCGATGGCGTCGTCCCCGGGGTACGACCCGAACACTTTCACGCGCCGCGTGACCGCCGCCGAGTGGAACGCGCTGACCGGCAATCCGGATCACCCGCTGCAGAACCGCGCGGTGCAGAACGCGCACGCCCCGGGATCTGTTCTGAAAGTGTTCCTCGCCTACGGGGCGCTCGTGAACCGCGAGGTCGATCCATCGGCCTCCATCTTCTGTCCCGGCCAGGCGACGTTCTACGGCCGCGTCTTCCGCTGCCACAAGAAGGGCGGGCACGGCTGGGTCAACCTGCGCAACGCCATCAAGGTGTCCTGCGACGTCTACTTCTACAACCTGGGGCGGCGGCTGGGGATCGACCGCATCGCGGAGTACGCGCGCGCCTTCGGCTTCGGCGAGCCGACCGGAATCGACCTGGCCTTCGAGCGCTCGGGCCTCGTGCCGTCGGAGAAGTGGGCGCTCGAGAAGCGCAAGGCACGCTGGTATCCGAGCGAGACCATCTCGGTCTCGATCGGGCAGGGCCCGATTCTCGCGACCCCGGTGCAGGTCGCGCGTGCCATCGCGGGCCTCGTCCGCGGCGGCACGCTTCCGACGCCGCACCTGTTCCTGGCGTCCCAGGACCCGGCGACCGGGGCGCGCCTGCGCTACAAAGCGGAATCGAAGCCGGGAATGCCGATCGATGCGGCGAGCCTGGCGCTCGTGAAGGACGGCATGTGGGCGGTCGTCAACGAGCCCGGCGGCACCGCCTTCGGATCGCGCGTGCCGGGCCTGGAGACCGGCGGCAAGACGGGAACGGTGCAGGTCGTCGGGCGCGAGGCGATTCCGCGCGCCGGCGCCGACCGCCGCAAGCTCGAAGACCACGCCTGGTTCGCGGGCTTCGCTCCGCTCGAGGACCCGCGCCTGGTCGTCGTCGTCTTCGTCGAGCACGGCGGCCACGGCTCGAGCGCGGCGGCTCCCCTGGCGAAGCAGATCTTCGCGAAACGGTTCGGCGTGGCGCTGCCTCCCGAGCCGCCACCCCTCCTCCGCGCGGCCGCGCCGCCGGCTCCCGCGCCCGCGCCGGCCCTTGCCCAGGCGCGCCTGGCGGAGAAGCCGCTGCCATGATCCCGCGCGTCTTCGTCGAGCGCCGGCTGGACTGGATCGTCCTGCTGTCCGCGCTCTCGCTCGCGGCGATCGGCGTGCTGTTCGTGACGTCGGCCTCGCAGGGGCGCTTCCCCGGCCTGCCGACGCGACAGGCGCTCTGGATCGGCGTGGGGCTGCTGGCGATGACGGCCGGCGTGCTCGTGGACTACCGCCGGCTGCTCAAGCTCTCCTTTCTCTTCTACTGCGCGAGCCTGCTGCCGCTCGTCTACCTGTTGCTCTTCGGAGAGCGCATCGCGAACGTCAAGAGCTGGATCCGGGTGGGCGGATTCCAGTTCCAGCCTGCGGAGCTCGCGAAGATCGCGACGGCGCTGCTGCTCGCCTACCTCTTCGAGAACGAGGACGAGGGGCGACTGCGACCCGGGACATTCCTGAAGCTCTCGGCGATCGTCGGCGTGCCGTTCCTCCTCGTCTTCCTGCAGCCGGACATGGGTCTCGCTTCGACGTTCCTGCCGCTTCTGGCCGTGGGACTCTTCTACGGCGGCCTCCCGTTGCGGGGATGGATCGCAATCCTGCTCGTGCTGGTGGTGCTGATGGGCGGCGGCTGGTTCCTCCTGAAGGACTACCAGAAGCAGCGCATCGGCACCTTCTTCAACCCGGAGGCCGACGTGCTGGGCTCGGGCTATCAGGTGCGCCAGTCCAAGATCGCCGTGGGCTCGGGAGGATTCACCGGAAAGGGCTACATGGAGGGCACGCAGAGCCAGTTGCGTTTCCTGCCGGTTCAGCATTCCGACTTCATTCTCGCCGTGATCGCCGAGGAGTGGGGCTTCCTCGGTGTCCTGCTCGTGCTCGGGCTCTTCGCCGCGCTGCTCCTGCGCGCGCTCACGCTCGCGGCGCTCGCCCGGGATCGCGGCGGCGTGTTCCTGATCCTCGGCGTCACCGCGATGCTCTTCTGGTCGGTGACCGTCAACTCCGCGATGATGATCGGGCTGCTGCCGACCACCGGAATTCCATTGCCGCTCGTCTCCTACGGCGGCTCCTCGATGGCCACGACGTTTCTCGGCATCGGGCTGATCCTCGGCGTCGAGTACCGGCGGTTCGCGAACGCGTGAGGCGCGAGCTCGCGATCGAGGTGTCTCCGGCGGAGACCCGCGCGGCCCTGCTCGAGGACGGCAAGGTCGTGGAGGTGCTCCACGAGCGACGGCGCCGCCAGGGAATCGTGGGCAACATCTTCCTCGGCCGGGTCCACCGCGTGCTGCCGGGAATGCAGGCGGCCTTCGTGTCCATCGGACTGGAACGCGACGCGTTCCTCTACGTGGAGGACGCGATGCCGCGCGACGCCGAAGCGGCCGCCGAGAACGGCGGAGCTGCGGATTCGGGCAACGGGCCCGCCGCGTCGCGCGAGGACGCGCCCCGCATCGACGACCTCGTCAAGGAAGGCCAGCAGATCGTCGTCCAGGCCGCCAAGGATCCGCTGGCGGGCAAGGGCCCACGCGTCACGACCGCCCTCTCCCTTCCGGGCCGCACGCTCGTCCATCTGCCGGGGGGGCGCGGCGTGGGAATCTCGCGCCGCATCGTCGACGAGGGCGAGCGCGACCGCCTCCGCTCGCTGATGGAGGCGCTGCCCGGCGGAGGCGGCTGGATCGCGCGGACCGCCGCGCAGGGCGCCTCGGCGGAGGAGCTGGAGGCGGACCGCGCCTACCTGGTGGACCTCGCGGCCCGCGTCGCGCGCAAAGCGGAGGAGTCCGGCGCGCCGACGGTTTTGCACCGGGAGCTGGACCTGTCGCTGCGGGTGCTGCGCGATGTCTCGTCGCCCGAGCTCGCCGCCGTTCATGTGGACGACGAAGACGCGGCGGTGCGCCTCCGGGAGTTCGCGCGCACCGTCTCGCCCGCGGTCGCCGGGCGCATCGAGCTCTGGCGCGGGGACATCCCGATGTTCACGGCGCTCGGCGTCGAGGCGGAGATCGAGCGGGCGCTCACGAACCGTGTCCCGCTCCCGTCGGGCGGGTCGCTTGTGATTCAGCAGACCGAGGCCCTCGTCGCGATCGACGTCAACACGGGCCGCTACGTCGGCAAGGACGCGCTCGAGGAGACCGTCTTCGCGACGAACCTCGAGGCCGTCCCCGAGGTCGCGCGTCAGATCCGCCTGCGCGACCTGGGGGGGCTGATCGTCGTGGACTTCATCGACATGGAGCAGGAGGCCCACCGCCGGGAGATCTTCGATCGGTTCGTCGAGGAGCTTTCCCGGGACCGCGCGCGAACGCGCGTGCTGCCGATGTCCGAGTTCGGTCTGATCGAGGTGACGCGGCAGCGCTCGCGGGGCAACCTCGAGCGGACCCTGACGCGTCCCTGCCCGGTGTGCGCCGGCTCCGGGCGCGTCCGCAACGACACGACACTCGCCCTGGATTTGGTGCGGGCCCTCCAGGCCGAGAAGGGCCTCTTCCTGCCCGGCGAGGAGGTCTCGGTGCGGGTCGCCCCGACGCTGTGGCGGCTGCTCGCCGAGGAAGAGACGGACCTCCTGGGATCGGCCGAGGAGCAGCTCAACATTCGGGTTCGCCTGCAGCCCGACGAGACCATCGGTCCGGCCGAGTTCGAGATCGTGCGATCCTCGATCTAGAACCTGACCGGCCAGTCAGGGCTCGCCGGACTCAACTCACTGCGGATTAAGAAGTTATTAGCGAGCCTGCGGTCGCGGAATAGTCCCCCGATGCCGGACGTTTGTTCGGTCAGCACGCGATACCTTCCTTCCCGGCCCCGATCGTTTGAATCGGGGCCGCCTTTTTTCCCGGCGCCCCTGAGGGCGCCCGGCCGTCTTCACGAGCCCGAAAGCCTCGCGTAGAGCCCGCGGACCTCTTCCAGGGTCGCGATCTCGGAGACCGGCTTGTCCGGCCGCAGGCGCAGGATCCGGGGGAAGCGCAGGGCGAAGCCGGACTTGTGCCGCGCGCTCTTCTGAAGGGCGTCGAAGGAGACCTCCAGCACGACCTCCGGCGCGACGACGCGAACCGGGCCGTGGCGCTCGGTGGTGATGCGCCGGAAGTGGGCCGACATGCGGCGGATCTCCTCATCGGTGAGGCCGGAGTAGGCCTTGCCGATGTTCACGAAGCGCTCGCCGTCGCGCACCGCGAAGGTGTAGTCCGAGAGCATCGCGGCACGCTTGCCGTGGCCCTGCTCGACGGCGGTGACGACGACGTCGAGCGTCGCGAGCGCCTTTTTCCACTTGCGCCAGAGCTTGCCCCGCTTGCCCGCCTGGTAGGGCGAGTCGACGCGCTTGAGCATCAGGCCTTCGTTGCCGCGGGCGCGGGCCTCGTCGAACCGCCGCGACAGCTCCGCGGCGTCCGCGGCGTGGCGGGGAATCGAAAGGCGCAGCGCCGTGCCCGCCGCCAGCGCGTCGAGGGCACGGCGGCGCTCTCGCCAGGGCTCCTCGAAGAGGGGGAGACCTTCTCGCGCGAGGCAGTCGTAGGCGATGAAGGTCACCGGAATCTCGGCGAGGAGCTCCGGCTCCGGCTTCTTGCGGCCCAGCCGGCGCTGAAGCCGCAGGAACGGCTCCGCGCGCTCCTCCCGCCAGGCCAGGATCTCGCCGTCGAGGAGGAAGCTGCCCGGCAGCCGCGACAGCTCCTGCACGATCTCGGGGAACTGCCCGGTGACGTCGTCGAGCGTGCGCGAGAACAGCGCGACGCGCTCCCCCTGCTTGTGGGCGTGCGCGCGAATCCCGTCGAACTTGTCCTCGATCGCGAGCTCGGAGAGCTCCGCCGCGACCTCTTCGGGCTCCTCGATGGCTCCCGCGAGCATGAAGGAGATGGGATGGAACAGGCGGAAGCGCACCTCCTCCAGGCGCCCCCCGCGCGCGGCGACCGCGGTCTCTCCGATGTCCCCGCTGTCGCGGCGGGCACGGGCAACCGACTCGCGATCGGCGCCGAACGCCGCGGCGACCGCCTCCTCGACGGTCGTGATCTCCGCGCCGACGCGCAGTCCGCCGGCGATCGTCTTCAAGAGGTACTTTGCTTCGACGGCGGAGCCGCGCGACAGCAACGCGGCGATCGCCTGTTGCTTTTCGGCCGCCTTTCGCTTCCCGGCGAGCGAGCGCAAGATCCCCGCGGCCTCGGCGACGGTGAGGCCTTCGCCGGGAGGCTCCTCGGGCAGAAGCAGGGACACCGCTTCCCCGAGATCTCCGATCGCGCCGGCGCAGGCCCCGATGGTCTCCAGGTCCCAGCCCGTCGCCTCCGCCGCGGCGCGGGCGACCGTCGCGTAACCGGCCGAGGTCGTCTCCGGCTCCCATTCCGCGAAGGGGGATCCCGAGAGCAGCCGCGCCGTCGCCGCGAGGTCCGCCTCGCCGGCGCCGCGCAGCGCCGCGGCGAGTGCTTCGACCTTCGCCGTGCGGCTCCGCGTCCGGGCGGAGGCCTCGAGAGCCTCGGCCAGCGGCCGGTAGGCCGTCACGCTCCGGCGTCCTCCTCGCGGCGCTCGGCGCGCTCCGCCAGCGGCTCCGCCGCGATCCCCCGCGCGGAGAGGATGCGGGCGAACTCCCGCGCGAACCCGTGCAGGGTCACGACCCGTCGGGGCGCGACCTGCGCGACGTGCGCGAGCAACCCGTCGAAGTCCGCGTGGTCGGAGAACGGGATCAGCGCGTCCGCGTCGAACTCGGAGCGGGAGGCCTCGCGCCGGGCCCAGCCGGACAGGTACGCGACCCGCCGCGCCCGGATCTTGCGCACGATCGGCTGGCGCACGCACGTGGGCGGCACGATCAGCGCCTCGCCGCGCCCCGGCGGCCCTTCTTCGTAGGCCCGCGCGTTGGACAGCGCCACGCCGGCGGCGCGGTACTCGGGCATCAGCTTCCAGGCGGCCCCGTGCAGGACGACGGGGATTCCCGCGGACTCGAGGATCGCCGCCGCCTCCTGGGACTTTCCCAGCGCGTAGGCGAGCAGGATCGGCGTCTCGCCCGCGGCAAAGGCGCCGCGGCAGGTCTCGAGCACCTCCTCCTCCAGGCGAGCGGCGTCGGGGAAACGAAACACCGGCAGGCCGAAGGTCGTCTCCATCAGCAGCGTATTCGCGCGGGGGGCGGCGGCAGGGGGCGCCGTCCGGCCGCGCCGTCTCTTGAAGTCTCCGGTGTAGAGCAGCGAGTCCCCGTCCGCCTCGAACAGGAGCTGCGCGGAGCCCAGAACGTGTCCCGCGGGGTGGAGCGTCAGCGCCGCGCCGCCGGACTCGATGGTCTCGCCGAGTGCGACCTCCCGCGCGCGGCCGCGCCACTCCGGGTAGCGCCGTCGGTAGAGGGCGGCGGTCTCCGGCGTCGCCCAGATCTCGCCGTGACCGTCCACCGCATGGTCGGCATGTGCATGCGAAAGGATTGCCCGCGCCACCGGCTCCGGCGGATCGATGTGCGCCCCGAAGGCGGGCGCGATCAGCCCGATGCGGTCGGACTCCAGAAATGGCGCGAGGCTGGACACCCGCTACTCAATGGGGTCGACCCTGCATTCAGTACATTTCACGACGAAATGTGCGAATTGCAGGGTCGACCCCGTCTAGAGCGCGCCGGCCGCCGGCAGCGGGACGAAGCCGAACAGCGGCAGCGTCACGACTTTGTGGAGCCCGGGCGGTCCGGCCGCCACGAACGGAACGGCGTTGACGACCGTTCCGACCGTGGCCCGGTCGCCGTGGAAGCCTCCCGCGGCGCGGATGCGCAGGGGCGGGTCGCCGTCGATCTCGATCGAATCGGCCGGGTCGTGGACGCCGACGGCCATCGTCAGGTCGAGCAGGATCTTCTCCCTTCCGTCGACCGTGACCGTCGCGAGCTGGTGGAGTCCCAGCACGCCGCCGGCCGGTATCCCGTCGGTCTCGCGCTCCGCGAGAACGGGCTCGATGGTCTCGCGGACCTTGTCCGCCGGCCAGCCCAGGCCCCGCGCGATCATCGCCGCCGATTCGGATAGCCCGACGTGGCCCAGCTTCTTCGCGGCGACGCCAGACTCGAACTGCTCCTTGGTCAAGCCCGCGCCGACTTTCGCGCGCAGGGGGCCGCGTCGCTTGGCGGCGTCCACGACGCGCGTCACGCGGACGGACTCGACCGACACGCACGCGCCGGCGGCCAGCAAGGGGAGACGGTCCATCACGAGCCCGGGGTTGACGCCGGTCCCGACGACGCCGACGCCGCGGCGCTTCGCCTTCTCGTCGATCGATCGCGCGATCGCCGTGTCGTGCCATTCGGGATACGAGAGCTCCTCGCAGGTCGACACGACGTGGAACCCCGCCTCGACGGCCTCCTCGATCTGCGCCGCAACGGAGCGGATGCGCGAGCCGGTGCAGAGCAGGACGACGTCCTGCCGGGTCCGGCCGGCGGCCGTGCGGGAGTAGAGCGCGGCGGCGGAGGGGTCCACCGCGACATCGGGCGCGCCGGAGACGATCTCGGAGAACTTGCGGCCGGCGTAGTCGGGGGCCGGATCGGCGCCGCCGAGCATCTCGAAGGGGCGGCCGGCGGCCGCCTTGGCCACCTCCTGCCCGATCGGGCCCAGGCCGACGACCACAACGCGAATGCGGGAGTTTGCGGGCAACGGAACCTCCTTCGGGCCAGCCGAGCCGGTGTTGAGCCGGCAACCCTATTACGGGCGGGCCCCCGCCGCCAAACGCCCGATCTGCGCCGGAGGGCGCGGCCGTCGATAAGATCTCGCCATGAACAACGCGCGCCGGACCCCGCTCTTCGTCGCGGCCCTGATGGCCGCTCTCTGCTCGGGTGCCCTCCTCGCCGCGGACCCCCCCAAGCCCACCCTCGCCCTCGTGGGCGGCCGCATCGTCGACGGCTACGAAGGCCCTCCGATCGAGGACGGCGTGATCCTGATTGCCGGCGAGCGGATCGCCGCCGTCGGCCGCCGCGGCGAGATCGCCGTGCCCTCGGGCACGCCGACCATCGACACCCGCGGCATGACCGTGCTGCCCGGCCTCGCCGACATGCACGTGCACCTGATGATCGTCGGGCACGGCGACTACAAGCACTGGGACACGACCTACATGCCGCGCTTCCGTCGCGAGATCATGCCGGCCGCCGCGAAGCAGCTCCTCGAGGCGGGCGTGACCTTCGCGCGAGAGCTCGGCGCGCCGCTCGAGGACGTCCTCGACGTGAAGGCGCGGATCGAGAAGGGGGAGATTCCGGGGCCGCGACTCTTCGTCTCGGGCCCCTTCATCCAGCATGCGCCGTACGAGGAGTACGAGAAGGACTTCCGCTGGGGCGTGTCGGGCGCGGCGGACGCCAAGGCGAAGGTGCAGAGGATCCTCGACGCCGGCGTGGACCTGGTCAAGCTGATCGACCAGGATCAGATGACGGAGGAAGAGGTGCGAACGGTCGTCGAGACCGCGCACAAGGCCGGCAAGCCCGTCGTCGCCCACGCCCACCGCGAGGACGAGATCCGCATCGGCTTGAAGCACGGCGTCGACTGCTTCGAGCACACCGGCCTCGCGACCGAGCCGGGCTATCCCGACGACATCCTCGCGGGGCTGCGCAAGCGCAACCAGACGCTCGCGTGGTGTCCGACGATCGCGCCGCTGTTTCTCTCCGCGTACACCGCGGACGGGTTCCCCGAGCGCCTGAACGACCCGCGCTGGCAGGCGGGCCTGGCACCGGATCTCGTGCGGGACATCCGAGCGTCGCTCAACGACGTCTCGCGGCTCCCGTACTTCGCGCTCGTGCGACGGCGGATCCCGACGCTCGCGAACAAGTTCCAGCAGATCCGCTCGACCGGCGTCACGATGCTCGTGGGCACGGATTCTGGGATCCCGGGGAACTTCCACTCGGACTCCACCTGGCGCGAGCTCGCGACCTGGGTCAAGCTGGGGATGACGCCGATGCAGGCGATCGCCGGGGCGACCCGCTGGCCCGCGGCCTGGCTCAAGCGGGCGGACGATCTGGGGACCATCGCCCCCGGCCGCTATGCGGACATCATCGCGGTCCGGGGAGACGTCCTGACCACGATCGAGCTTCTCCAGAACGTCGACCTGGTCGTGAAGAACGGCAAGCGCGTGAAATGAACGAGGGGCCGGGAAAGGTTCTCCCTTTCACCATGAACGACACCAAGACGCCTCCCTCGAATCCCGAGCCCGCCGAGGAGCTTCGCCAGCTCGGCGCCGCGCTCTCGGCCCTGGGGCGCTCCGCCTTCGCCGGCGGGCGCGTGCTGTCGGCCGAGCTCCTGCGCAAGGCGCGCACGATCGTCGACTCGGCGCGCGAAGAGATCGACAAGCTCGCCGAGAAAGAGAAGAAGCAGCCGTGAGGCCCCGCGCGCGCGCGGCGGTCCTTGCCGCCCTGCTCGTGGCCGCCGGAATCCTGGCCGCCGGCTGTGCGAGCTCGGGCTCCACCGACAAGTCCGGCGGGTACCGAGTCCTCGAGGCGATCGTCAACGGGCATCAGTACGAGCCGCCCGGCACCGGCGGCGCGAGCTACGCCGGGAAGGGGAACCATTACCTGATCTTCGAGGTCCAGGAGGGGGACAAGACGTCGAACTACACCCTCATGGTGACCGAGACGCAGTACCGGCGCTACCAGGACGGCGACCGCGTTCAGATCACGCTGGTCGACAACCAGCTTCGGGACATCCGACCCCGCTCGTAGAGTCCGTCAGCGCGCCGCGGCGACCGCGCTCTGCGGGCGCGGAAGATAGTCCGGGTCGATCCTGCGCATCCGCTCGCGAACTTCGCCGGCCAGCTGCGTCTTGCCGGCGCGGTCGGCGTCCCGCGCGACCCGCTCCAGCCGGAAAAGCCCCTCTCCCCAGGCGTCGAAACGCGGGTTCGCGGCGAGGTCGTCCGCCATCGCGATCAGCGCGGCGCCGTCGCCGCCGTTGCGCAGGGAGAGGGAGGCCTCGAGCTGCCTCACGTACGGCGAGAGGAAGTGCTCGATGTAGCGGGCGTCCGACGGGCCCACCGTGGCGAGCGCCTCGTCGTAGGCCTTCTTCGCCCGCGCGAGCGCCTCCCGCGCCTCGGTTTCGTTGCCGCGCGCGAGCTGGATCTCGCCTTCGACGGCGGCCCCCGCGGTTCGCCCGACGGGACGCCGGTTTCTCAGCGCCTGGGCGGCCGCGAGCGCCTCGTCCAGGCGGCCGCGCAGCAGATAGAACTCGGCGAGGTTCGCCTGCTGGAAGCCGGAGCGCTCCGTCCGGACCGGCGTGTCGAAGGCGCGGCGGAAGGTCTGTTCCGCCTCGTCCCATCGGCCCAGCCGCACGTCGACCCAGCCCAGCAGCTGCAGGTTGTGGATGTGGTGCCAGTCGTCGCCGGGGCGCAGTTTCTCCGCTTCGGCGTAGCGGCGCTCGATCGCGTCGGCCTTCTCGAGCTGGGCGAGGGCCTCCTGCCAGCGGCCCAGCCGCGGCAGAACGTGTCCGTACATGTGCTGGGCGTGGGCGACCTGCGGGGCCGCCTCGGCGTAGATCTTTCCGTGCTCCGCCGCCTCCGCGTGCCGGCCCACGTTCTCGAAGGAGTGCACGAGATAGTGGTGGGCTCCGAAGTGGCCGGGCGTGCGCACGAGCGCGGTCTCGTAGTACGCGATCGAAGCGACGCCGCCGAACTGTCCCCGCCCCCACGGCCCCGGCTCCTCGGCGTTGCCGCGCAGGATCCAGAGCTCGGCGTCGTCCGGGAACTCCGCGAGCGCCGCCTCGATCCCGCGTTTGTAGGCGTCGTGCTTCGCGGGCTGCTCGGCCACGGGAGCGGACTGCGCCTCCATCTGCTGGGCCCGCAGCGCGATGAACCGCCGCTCGCGCGGCGTGGCCTTCGCCGCGAGCGACTTCGCCTTCTCGATCGCCGCCGAGGCCTCGGCGGCGCGGTCCAGACCCTGCTCGGCGCGCGCGAGCCCCATCCAGGCCATCGCGCAGTCCGGATCGTGGCGCAGGGCCTGGTGATAGGCCCGCGCGGCCTCGATCCAATGATAGGAGTGCAAGAACGCCAGACCCTGATCGCTGAAGGCCTGGGCCTGCGGCGAGGAGGTCGTCACTTTCTGGGGCGACCGGCCGATCCCGTCCCGGATCCCGACCGCCCGTTCCAGAAGGGCCGGCTCGACGGGATCCGCGGGTCCGCCGCAATGCGAGGGGGCGACGGTCTGGGGGAGTAGGAGGATCGCAATCAGCAGGAGCATGGCGTTCGCATCCTTCGTCGGGTGATTCCCGAAGGTCCATCTTGTCACCAGAGCGCGTCCGGCGGAAGGTGCAGCGGGTAGGCTGGACCCCATCAACGCAAGGAGTCCCATGCAATCGAACCGACGGGCCGCCACCGCGGTCGCCATGCTGCTGTTGTTCGCCGCCTCCGCGGGCGAGCTCTCCGCCCAGGCCCCCGCACCGCGGCCCAAGATCGGCCTGGCGCTGGGCGGCGGCGGAGCGCGCGGCGAGGCGCACGTCGGGGTACTCAAGGTCCTCGAGCAGCTCCACATCGAGGTCGACTACATCGCCGGCACGAGCATGGGTTCGATCGTCGGCGGCCTCTACGCCTCGGGCATGTCCCCGGAGGAGATGGAGAAGCTGCTGACGACCACGAACTGGGCCGAGCTTTTCCGCGACACGCCGCCGCGCCGCGAGCTCGACTACCGCCGCAAGGACCTCGACCGCACCTTCCCCTATGGCATCGAGGTCGGCTTTTCCAAGGGAAAGCCCATTCTGCCCCCCGGCCTGCTGGCCGGCGAGAAGCTGGAGTTCCTGCTGCAGTCCCTGACGCTGCGGGCGGGCGACACCAACGACTTCGACAAGCTCCCGATTCCGTTTCGCGCGATCGCGACCGACATCGACACCGGGGAGAAAATCATCCTCTCGAAGGGCAGCCTTCCCCTGGCCATCCGGGCCAGCATGTCGCTGCCGGGGATCTTCGACCCCGTCGTGCTCGATGGGCGCACGCTGGTGGACGGCGGCACGGTCGAGAACGTTCCGGTCGACACCGTGCGCGCGATGGGCGCCGACATCGTGATCGCGGTGGACGTGGGCATGACGTTGGAGGGCTACAAAGCCCCGCCGGCGAACCTGCTGGAAGTCCTGCTGCGGCTGACCGACGTTCCCATCCGCGACAACGTCCTGGAGTCCCGCAAGGCCGCGGACATCCTGATCGTCCCGGACCTGAAGGGGTTCACGAGCGCCGATTTCGAGAAGGGCAAGGAGCTGATTCCACGCGGCGTCGCCGCGGCGGAGGCGAAATCCTCCGAGCTGTCGCGCCTGTCGGTCGACGCGGCCGGGTACTCGTCGTGGTTGACCTCGGTCCGCCGGCCGGAGGGATCGGCGCCGCGCCTGAACTCGGTCTCGGTCGCGGAGGTCCCCGGCATCGCCCCGGAGCGGCTGGAACGCCGCGTGAAATCCAAGGCGGGCGAACCGCTGAACCTCGGCGTGCTCTCCGAGGACCTGGCGCGGATCTACGGGACCAAGCTCTTCGAGAGCGTCTCCTTCCGCCTCGTGCCGAGGCCCGACGGCTCCGCGGACCTCACGATCGTGCCCAAGCAACGCAACTACGGTGCCAGCACCCTGCGCGCGGGCCTGAACCTCGGAACCGACTTTTCGGGCGACGACTCTTTCGAGCTGATGACCTCGATCAACGTGCGCGAGCTCTCGCGGCTCGGGGCCGAGTGGCGGACGAACGTGGCGATCGGGACCCGCACGATCATCGACTCCGAGGTCTACTGGCCGCTCGACGCCGCCGGACGCTTCTTCGCGGCGCCGCACGTCGGGTACAGCCGGATCGTGTTTCCCCGGCCCATCCTCGATGTCCTCGTCGTGGACTACAAGATCCAGAACTACGGGGCCGGCGTCGATCTGGGGTATTCCATGGGGCGGTTCGGCGAGATTCGCTCCGGCCTCTGGTGGGCGCCGGGCGAGGCGACGCCGAACCTGCTGAGCCCCGACGCGCCCACGGTCGACGCGGACGAGGGGGAGTGGCGCACGAAGCTCGTGCTCGACCAGCTCGACTCCTTCCGCGTGCCGCGCGAAGGCTACTTCTTCGAGGCGGACTACCGCATGGCGCGCGAGGACCTCGGTGCGGTGATGGACTATGACCGGCTTCGCGTGGTGGCGGCGCTTGCGCACTCCTTCGGCCTGCAGACCGTGATGGGGATCGGTTCGGCGTCGGACGCTTTCGGCGACCCATTGCCGTTCTGGGAACGCTTCCAGCTCGGAGGCTTCCTTCGGCTGTCCGGCACGCCGCGCGCGGCATTCGACGGGGAGGAGTCGCTCTTCGGCGCGTTCGTCACGCACCGGCGCATCATCGAGTCGCCGCTGGGCAGCGTCTACGCGGGCCTCTCGTTGGAGGCGGGGCGGGTCCGGAACGAAGCCTCACCGCCCGGACCGTCGGAGGACTGGATCTACGCGGGGAGCCTGTTCGCCGCGGTCGACACGATCCTCGGGCCGATCTACCTCGCGTACGGGTACACGGAGGGCGGCGAGCGCGCCGCCTACCTGATCCTCGGGAGGTTCTTCTAGGCGATCATGCCGGCGAACGCTTCTTGATCATCCGGTAGATCCAGAGCACGAGGACGGCGCCGAGGAACGCGGCGATGAAACCGGCGGTCTCGCCCTCCTGATAGAGGCCGAGCATCTTTCCGAGGAAGCCGGCCACCACGGCTCCGACGATCCCCAGAACGATCGTGACGATGATCCCGCCGGGATCCTTTCCGGGCATGACGAGCTTCGCCAACGCCCCGACGATCAACCCGAAGAGGATCCACCCGAGGATTCCCATCATGATGTCTCCTTTCGACTCGAAGGCTCCTCAGAGCTTGTTCAGCCCGTCCAGTCCGGCCACCTTGTAGGCCTCGGCGAGCGTGGGGTAGTTGAAGACCGTGTCGCGGAAGTACTCGATGGTGCCGCCGAAGGCGAGCACGGCCTGTCCGATGTGGATGATCTCGGTGGCGCCGTCGCCGATGGCATGGACCCCCAGCAGCTTCTTGCTGTCGGGATCGAAGAGGATTTTCAGCAGGCCGACGTCGGCGCCGATCATCTGCCCCTTGGCGAGCTCCTCGAACTTCGAGACGCCGACCTCGTAGGGCACCTTCGCTTCCGTCAGCTCCTGCTCGTTCTTTCCGACCATGGAGATCTCCGGGATCGTGTAGATCCCGTAGGGCTGGACCTCGCGCCGGCTCTCGCAGTAGTTGCCGAACATGTGGCAGGAGGCGAGCCGGCCCTGCTCCATGGAGGTCGAGGCGAGCGCCGGAAAGCCGATGACGTCGCCCGCGGCATAGATGTGCGGGACCTCCGTCTGGAAGTAGTCGTTGACCTTCAGGCGGCCGCGCTCGTCGGCCGTCAGGCCCGCCGCCGGGAGGTTCAGCAGGTCGCTGTTGGTCTGCCGCCCGACCGAGTAGAGCAGGGCGTCCGCCATGACGCGCTTGCCGCTCTCCAGGTGCGCGATGACTTTCTTGCGGGCCTCGTCCCGCTCCACCTTCGTGACCTTCTCGCCGAGGCGGAACGTCGCCCCGCGCTGGCGCATGAAGTAGTGGAGGGTCTCGACGATCTCGCGGTCCACGAAGTCCAGGATCGTGGGCCGCGCCTCGATGATCGTGACCTCGATGTCCAGGGCCGCCAGCATCGAGGCGTACTCGAGGCCGATCACGCCGGCGCCGACGACGATCAGCTCGCGCGGCAGGGCCTTGGCGTTGATGAGCTGGTCGGAGTCGATGATGCGCCGGCCGTCGAGCGGCACCTGCGGGTTGTGCGCCGGCCGCGTGCCGCAGGCGATCAGGATGTGATCGGCGCGCATCAACAGGGCGCCCTCGTGGTTGTCCACTTCGAGCGTGTGGGGATCGACGAACTTCGCGGTGCCGGGAACGACCGCGATCCGGTTGCGCTTGAGCTGCGCGCGGATGACCTCGGTCTCCCGCGCCACGACCGTCTGGACCCGCATGGCGAGATCCTCGACCGCGATCTCGTCTTTGACCGTGTAGTCCCGGCCGTAGAAGGTCCGCATCCGAATGCCGGAGAGATAGAGGATCGCTTCGCGGAGCGTCTTCGACGGGATCGTTCCGGTGTTCAGGCAGACGCCGCCGATCATCTCCTTGCGGTCGATGACCGCGACCTTGCGACCCAGCTTCGCGGCCGCGATCGCCGCCTTCTGGCCGGCCGGGCCGGAGCCGATGACGACCAGGTCGTATGCGTTTGCGTCCACGCTATCGGAGCCTGTCACAACGGTGCGCGCCTCCCGGAGTCAAAAGCGCGTGAAGCCTAGAACCAGCCCCGTTTCTTGAACCATTTCAGCATCGTGACGACGATGCCGATCGACACGATCCAGAAGAGCGGATAGGAGTACTTCCAGTGGTTCTCGGGGATCGGCATGTTCATGCCGTAGACACCCACCAGGAACGTCAGCGGCATGAAGATCGTCCCGATGACGGTCAGGACCTTCATGACCTCCGAGAGGCGCAGGTTGACCGACGACATGTACGTCTCGGTCAGGTTTCCCGCCAGCTCCCGGTAGGTCTCCAGGATGTCGATGATCTGGATCGAATGGTCGTAGACGTCGCGCAGGAAGGGGCGCGTCGTGTCCGCCATGCACTCGTGCGGCTCGTCCTGGAGGCTCTTGACGATGTCCCGAACGGGCCAGATCGCGCGGCGGATCAGGAGCAGCTCCCGCCGCAGCTCGTAGATCCTCTGGATCTGGCCCGGCTCGGTGCCGCGGAGCACCTCTTCCTCGAGGTTCTCGAGCTTCTCGCCGTAGTGCTCCATGACCGGGAAGACGTGATCCACGATCGCGTCGATCAGCGCGTAGAGCAGGTAGCTGGCGTCCATGCGCCGGATGCGGGAGCTCGGTGCCGCGAGGCGCTGTCGGACCGGATCCCAGACGTCTCCCGGCGACTCCTGGAAGGTCAGCACGGTCGAGTGGCCGACGAAGATCGAGATCTGCTCGTTCTCGAGGCGCCCGTCGGTGATCTGCAGCATTCGCAGGATCACGAAGATGCGCGCCTGGACGTTTCCTTCCTTCTCGAAGGTCTCGTACTTCGGGCGTTGAGGGGTGAGGAGGTCCTCGACCGCGAGCGGATGCAGGTAGTACTTGGCGGCCATGGCCTGAATGACTTTGGGGTCGAGCCCGTCGAGATTGATCCATCGGACACGGACCCAGTCTTCCCGCTTGGACGCGATGAACTCCTCGAGCTTCGGCAGGGGGATTTCCCGCGACTCGAACCGCTCCGGGCCGTAGTCGATGCAGGTCAGCCGGACGGTCTCGGGGGGCGGCATGCGAGCGAGCGCGGCCGCGTCCAGTCCCGGGCTTGCCCCCGGACGCGCCGTCCGGAGCCTCTTGCGGAGGCTCGATCCGCGGCCGCGGCGGCGGGGCTTCGTCGGCGGACGCTCCGGCGTCGCGGGGGGCGGCGGGGCGGCGGGCTGTGACGTGTCGGACATGTGTTCGTCGATCGGCGGGCGGTCGGCGGGGATTCTAGCCCCCGGCGGGGGGTTGCGCGCCCGCTCCGTTCGTCCGACAATGACGCCTCTTCGCACAAAACCGATCGGAGGAGACGATGCGCCCCGCCCGAACGCTTGCCTTCGCCGCGGCCGCCCTGCTTGCCGCCGGGTCGCTGCGGGCTCAGACCAAGCCCCGCGTCGCCGTGCTCGAGTTCGAGAACAAGGCCACCGGGTCCTGGTATCAGCTTCGCGCCAATGCCCAGGACATGTTCGTCACCGAGCTCGTGAAGAGCGGCAAGTACACGGTCATCGACCGGGAGCGCCTGAACGCGCTCATGCAGGAGAAGAACCTCTCGTTGTCCGGCGACGTCGATCCCAAGACGGCGGTCAAAGCGGGCAAGCTGCTGGGCGTCGAGTACCTGATCGCGGGCGCCATCACGGAGTGGGGCGCCTCGGACACCCATGCCTCGGCGCCGAGCGGCCTCTTCGGGAGGCTGCCCTCGGTCTCCGTCAACACGTCGCAGTTCCGCGCGGCGCTCGACGCCCGCGCCATCTCCACGACGACCGGCGAGATCCTCTGGGCCGACACCAAGTCCGAGACCAGCTCCGACGCCCGCATCTTCGTCGCGGGAGCCGGCGGCGGAAGCTACGACCGCGGCAAGGCCGACAAGGTCCTGCGCCCGATCGTCGGGAAGCTCGTCGCCGACTTGAACACCAAGCAGCTCGCGACCTCCGGCCTGGGCGGCAAGGGCGACGCCTCCGGAATCTCCGGCAAGATCGCGCGCGTCGAAGGCGCCGAGATCTACGTCAACGTCGGCGCCGAGGCGGGCGTGACCGTCGGGCAGACCTTCGAGATCTTCCGCAAGGGCAAAGTCATCACCGATCCCGACACGGGCGAGGTCCTCGGCGCGGACGAGGCGTCGGTCGGCAAGATCACGGTGAAGGAAGTGAAGGGCCCGCGCCTCTCGATCTGCACCGTCGTCTCTGGCAAGGACTTCAAGGTCGGAGATCAGCTGAAGTAGTTACCGCTCCATCTCCCTCGCGAGCTCGCACGCGATCGGATAGGCGCCGCCCGCCAGCTCGCAGGCGGCCTTCGCCTCTTCCCGCGCCTGGCGCGTCTGCCCCTTGTCCCGGAAGTAGACGG
>DATBIJ010000036.1:0-2472 GCA_036557025.1 Thermoanaerobaculia bacterium
CGCGTCGACCGGCGCGGTGGCGCGCGCGAGTCTGGAGCCCCGCAGCGGCGGCATCCCTCGCGGGACGGCGACCTTCACGGAGCTCTCCACCGGCGGAGTCCGCGTCGTCGTTCAGATCGAGAACGCGCCGCCCGGCGTCCACGGCCTGCACATCCACGAGAAGGGAGACTGCTCGGCTCCCGACGCCTCCTCGGCCGGCGGCCATTTCAATCCGGGCACGATGCCCCACGCCGGCCCCCACGACCCCCAGCGGCACGCCGGCGACCTCGGCAACATCGAGATTTGGAAGGACGGCAAGGGCAAGCTCGAGATCACGACGGACCTGCTCACGGTTCGGCCCGGGCCCAACTCCGTCGTGGGACGGGCGGTGATCTTCCACGAGAAGGCCGATGACCTGAAGACCCAGCCCACGGGCAATGCCGGCGGGCGACTTGCCTGCGGAGTCGTGACGGGCGGATAGGCGGGGGGTTTCGAGGGACGCTCGGCGCCGCCGCGTCCAACCGGCCCTTGCGTCCGGGCGGCGGCGCCGATGAAATGCGTCGGAGCATGGCCGACCGCAAGCCGCTCCCCGCGCGCCCCCTCGCCGATCCCGGCTTCGATGTCCCGCCGGAGGAGCTTCGGCGGCTGGGTTATCTCGCCGCCGACGCGGTCGCGGAGCACCGCGCGAAGCTGACCGAGCGGCCGGTCTTCGGAAAAGTCGGCGGCGAGGCGTCGGTCTTCGAAGGACCCGTGCCGGAAGAGGGCCGGCCCTTCGAAGAGGTGCTGGCGTTCGCGCGCGAGCACATCCTGCCGCGCCCCATGGGCAACTCCCACCCGCGGTTCTTCGGCTTCATCAACGCGTCCGCGGATCCCGTCGGCATCGCCGCGGACTACCTCGCCTCGGCCATGAACCCCAACTGCTGGGGAGGCGATCACGCGGCGATCCACGTGGAGACGCGCGTGATGTCCTGGATCGGGCAGCTGCTCGGCTACCCGCCGGAGGCGGAAGGCATCCTCGTCTCGGGCGGCTCGATGGCGAACTTCACCGCGCTCGCCGCCGCGCGCCGCGCCGTCTTCCCCGGCAACGTCCGGGAGGCGGGCGTCGCGGCGGGCCCGCGCCTCGTCGTGTACGCGTCCGATCAGGTCCATCACTGCGTCGACAAGGCCGTCGACCTGCTCGGGATCGGCACCGCGAACCTGCGCAAGATCCCCACCGACGACTCCTTCCGGATTCGGATGGACAGCCTGCGCGAGGCCGTCGCCGCCGACCGCAAGGCGGGGTTGGCGCCGGCGATCCTCGTCGGCAGCGCGGGCACCGTGAACACCGGCGCCATCGACCCGCTCGAGGAGCTCGCGGACTTCGCTCGCAACGAGAAGCTCTGGTTCCACGTCGACGGGGCGTACGGCGCGATGGCCCGCCTCTCGCCGAAGCTCTCCCCGCTCTTCGCGGGCATGGAGCGCGCCGATTCGATCGCCGCCGATCCGCACAAATGGCTCTACGTGCCGTACGAAGCGGGCGCGACGCTCGTGCGGGAGCCGGGCCGCCTGGCCGCGGCGTTCCGGCGGTTCCCGGAGTACCTCGCCCAGGACTCCGAGAGCCCGTTCCCGGGACCCGCCTGGTTCGCCGAGCGGGGCGTGGAGCTCTCGCGCGGCTTCAAGGCCCTGAAGGTCTGGATGGGCTTCCAGGTCCGGGGACGCCGGGGCTATGCTGCCGCGATCGAGCGCGACGTCGCGCTGGCGCACTTCCTCGCCGAGGAGGCGGCCGGACGCCCGGATCTGGAGCTGCTCGCCGAGACCGTGCTCTCGATCGTCAACTTTCGCTACAAGCCTCGCCGATCCAACCTCACTTCCGACGCTCTCGACCTCGTCAACCGCCGGATCGTCAATTCGCTCGTCGGCTCGGGCTCTTTCTTCCTCGCGCCGACGATCCTGAAGGGCCGCGCCTCGCTGCGCGTGTGCATCGTGAACTTCCGCACGCAAGAGGACGATCTGCGCTTCCTGCTCGACGAGGTCGAACGAATCGGGGCCTCTCTCGTATAGCCTCTCAGGCCCGATTCGGCACGCGACCGGCCGCTTGCGGCCGCAGGAGGTTTCGATGATCCGGAAGTGTGCGGTGGCCTTCGGGATCGTTTTCGTCGTTCTCGCTGCGGCCGCTCCGCTGTGCGCGCAGGCGCCGGCCGCGGCGCCGACGCGAAAGGCGACGGAGATCCCGAGGGTCGAGATCCCCTATCAGAAATTCGTTCTCACCAACGGCCTCACGCTGATCGTCCACGAGGACCGCAAGGCCCCGATCGTCGCCGTCAACGTCTGGTACCACGTCGGCTCCAAGAACGAGCCGAAGGGCAAGAGCGGCTTCGCCCACCTCTTCGAGCACCTGATGTTCAACGGCAGCGAGAACCACAACAAGGACTACATCTCGGCCGTCGAGGGCCTCGGAGCGACCGATTTGAACGGCACGACGAACGAGGACCGGACGAACTACTTCCAGACCGT
>DATBIJ010000037.1:0-12760 GCA_036557025.1 Thermoanaerobaculia bacterium
GCGAGGACGATCCCGAGGCCGCCGCGAAGCTCTTCGACGCCGTCGCGCTCTGGGGGCGCGAGCGCAAGATGCAGATCGTGCGCGGGCCGGCGAACCCGTCGCTCAACGACGAGGCGGGGCTGTTGGTCGAAGGCTACGGACGCCCGCCGGTGTTCATGATGACCTACAACCCGCCCTACTACGCCGCGCTGATCGAAGGCTGCGGCTTCGTCGGAGCCAAGGACCTGCTCGCCTACTGGTTCGACCTGCGGCCGGAACCCCTCGAGCGGTTGGCCAAACTCTCGGAGCGGGTCCTGCGCAATGAGAAGGACGTCGACATCCGATCGGTCACGAAGGGCAGTCTCGCGCGGGACATCGGGAAGATCCAGGAGGTCTACAACGCGGCCTGGGAGGAGAACTGGGGCTTCGTGCCGATGACGCACGAGGAGATGCAGTTCATGGCGGCGCGGCTGAAGGCCCTGCTGGACCCGACGATGGTATTCCTCGCCGAGCACAGGCGGCCCGACGCCTCGAAGGAGCCCGTGGCGTTCCTGCTCGCGATGCCGGATTACAACGTCGCGTTGAAGGCCGCCCGTGGGCGGCTGTTGCCGTTCGGCTGGCTGAGGTTCCTGCTGGCCTCGCGGCGCATCCGAGTCCTCCGGGTGGTCGCCCTCGGGATCAAGAAGGACTGGCGCCTGCGCGGGCTGCAGGCCGTGATGTTCGAGCGGGTGCTGCGCAACTGCCTGAAGCGCGGCTGGACGGGATGCGAGGTCTCGTGGCTGCTCGAGGACAACGACGCGATCCTGACCTCGGTGCGGCTGTTCGGCGGCAGCTTGTACAAACGGTATCGGCTCTACGCGCGGCCGATCTAGCGACCGGAGCCAATCCGGCACACCTTTTCGGCAACCGCTAGACCACCCTCGCCCCGTGGCCTGCCGGCGCCTCGCGGCGGGACATCCAGTCGTAGAGGCGGTCGCCCAGCGGTACCGTCAAGAAGGCCAGCGCCGCGCCCGCGAGCACGTCCACGACGTAGTGGTAGCGGCACCAGACCGTCGAGGCGATCAGGCAGAGGGCGACCGGCAACAGCCACCAGAAGAGCCGCCGCGCCCGCCCCCAGGCCACGAGCAGGACGACGACCGCGATCATCGTGTGACCGGACGGGAAGACGTCCAGCTTCGTCCGCTCCAGCGCGTCGATCGTGCGCGCGATGGTCTCGGAAATCGGGGACTGCGCGATCGGGATCGTCTGGAGATGCGCCAGCGCGAAGCGGGGACCCAGGGCCGGCACGACGAAGTAGCCCGCGTAGGAGACGAAGTAGGAGACCGCCAGCGTGAAGATGTAACGTCGGGCGGTCTCGCGGTTTCGAATCCAGAGCGAGATGCCCAGCGTCAGCGCGAGGAAGTAGTAGGTCGTGTAGGCGACGAAGAAGAAGTCGCTGCGCGCGGGCGTCACGAACCGCTCGAGCCAGACGGTGACGTCGACGCCGAAGATCGCTCGGTCCGCGGCGATCAGCAGATCGTCGCGCGGCTCCCCCCGCAGCGCCTGGATCAGGGGCCCGAGCGTGTTGAAATAGAAGGGCAGGAACGCCGCCGGGTAGAAATCGGCGGCGAAGGACACGGCCGACGCACGCGGCTCCCGGCGCAGAGTCACCGCCGCAACGGCCGCGAGGCCCGCCGCGAGCAGCGCGTAGCGGAGGAACAGCGCACCGGGGTCGGCGAGGCGGCGGAACAGGGCCAGCGCCAGGACACTGGTGACGCCGAGGGCGATCGCGTTGACGATCTCCAGCGGCCGGACGCGCATCGGCGGAGTTTAGCGCGCGGCGCGCGCCTCGGCTTTCGGCGAGGGAGGCGATACGATACGCACGGCATGACGCACCTCGCGCGCGGGGCGCTCCTCCTCGCCGGACTGCTCGCCGCGGCGCCGTCGGTCGCCCAGACCCCGCTGGTCGTGACCGCGCGGATCGACACCCCCATCCACCCGACGGCGGCCAGCTACCTCAATCGCGTCCTGCGTGGCGCGGCGGCGGAATCGGCGGCGCTCGTCGTGCTCGAGATCTCCACACCGGGAGGGCTCTACAGCTCGACGCGCGAGATGTGCTCGGCGATCCTGGGCTCGCCGGTGCCGGTCGTGACGTACGTGACCCCGTCGGGAACCCACGCCGCCTCCGCCGGGTTCTTCCTGCTTCTGGCCGGGGACGTCGCGGCGATGGCTCCGGGGACCAACGCCGGCGCGGCGCATCCGGTCGGAGGCGAAGGCCAGGACCTGCCGAAGGTCGCGAGCGAAAAGGCGGCGCAGGACGCCAAGGCGTTCCTTCGGACGATGGCGAGCCAGCGAGGCCGCAACGCGGAGAAGGCGGAGGCCGCCGTCGAGAAGAGCGTCTCCTACACCGAGACCGAGGCGAAGGCCGCGGGACTGACCGAGCTGGTCGCCCGCGATATCCCGGATCTTCTCGCGCAGCTGGAGGGGCGTACGCTGCGCCGCGTCGACGGCAAAGAGGTCAAGCTCGCGCTCGCCGGCCACAGGATCGAGACGCGCCGGATGAGCCGGCTCGAGAAGCTGGTCGGCGTCGTCTCCCACCCCAACATCGCCTACGTCCTCTTCCTCCTGGGGCTGATGGGCCTCTACTTCGAGCTTTCCAACCCGGGCGCGATCCTTCCGGGAATCGTCGGCGGCATCGCGTTACTGCTCGCGTTGTACGCTTTCTCCGTGCTGCCCGTGAATCTGGCCGGCATCGCCCTGATCCTCTTCGGGATCGCGCTCTTCGTCGCGGAGATCAAGGTCGTCAGCCACGGCCTGCTCGCCGCGGGCGGCGCGATCGCGATGATCGCCGGCACGCTGCTGCTCTTCGCCGGCAAGGGAGAGACGCCCGACTACCGGGTCGATCTCTCCGTCATCGTGCCCACCCTCGTGCTCGCGCTCGCGACGATCGGCTTCCTGACCTGGCAGGCGCTGCGGGCCCAGATGGCGCCCGTGACGACGGGGCTGGAGGGGATGATCGGCGAGGCGGGGCGCGTCGCGGACGGCTTCGCCGGCGCGCCGAGGGGCCGGGTGCTGGTCTTCGGGGAGTACTGGGAGGCCGAGGGACCGTCCGATCTGGCGCGCGGGGACGACGTGCGCGTCGTCGCGCTCGAGAACCTGCGTGTTCGTGTGGAGCGGAGGAAGCAATGAACAGCATCGTGTCGCCCCTGGGTTGCGGCTTCGCGCTCTTCGTCGCTCTGATCTTTCTGTTCAAGTGGATCAACGTCCTGCGCGAGTGCGAGCGCGCGGTCGTGTTCCGCCTCGGACGGCTGACCGGCCGTCCGCGGGGCCCCGGCCTGATCCTGATCCTGTGGCCGATCGAGAGCATGATTCGCATCTCGCTGCGCACGGTGGTCCTGGACGTGCCGACGCAGGACGTCATCACCAAGGACAACGTCTCGGTCAAGGTCAACGCGGTCGTCTATTTCCGAGTCGTCGAGCCGGACAAGGCGGTCGTCCAGGTGGAGAACTACCTCTATGCCACGTCCCAGCTCGCGCAAACGACCCTGCGAAGCATCCTGGGCCAGGCGCTGCTCGACGAGCTGCTCTCGGAGCGCGAGAAGCTGAACCTGGAGCTGCAGAAGGTCATCGACGAGCACACGCAGCCCTGGGGCGTGAAGGTCTCGATGGTCGAGGTCAAGCAGGTGGACCTCCCGCCGGAGATGCAGCGCGCGATGGCGAAGCAGGCGGAGGCGGAGCGCGAAAAGCGGGCGAAGATCATCCATGCGGCAGGCGAGCTCGAGGCTTCGACGAAGCTCTCCGAGGCCGCCGAGGTCATCGGCCGGCAACCGGCGACCCTGCAGCTGCGCTACCTGCAGACGCTGACCGAGATCGCCAACGAGAAGAATTCCACGATCGTTTTTCCGTTGCCGATCGACATCCTGAAAACCTTTCTCAAGTAGGGCCGGGCGCTGAGCGAACAGAAGACGCACTATCAGGTCTCGCTGACGTCGCGGCAGGCGCTGGGGATCTTCCTCGGCCTGCTCGCGGCGCTTGGCCTGGCGTACTTCCTCGGCGTGATGACCGGCCTCGCGGGGCGCGACGACGCCGCCGCCGAGGGGCCGGGTCAGGCGACGGCGGCGGCGTCCGGGGCGGAGACCGAGACCGTGCCGGTGCCCGTGCGGGGAGTGGAACCCGGCGCGGCGGCCCGTCCGGCGGCCGAGCCGACGGCCGTTGCCGCGCCGGCCGGTGAGCCCGAGACGATCCAGGCCTTCGAGGACCGTCCCGCGGACGCGCCGGCGCCGACCGCGGGGCGGTCTGCACCCGCACCCGCGCCGACGGCGGCGTCGGCGGCCGGAATCCGCGACGGCTTCTGGGTCCAGGTGTACTCGCTGTCGAACGCCGCGGAGGCGCGACAGAAGAGCGTCCGCCTCGCCTCGCGCGGCTATTCCTCGCGGGTCTCGGAATCGTCGGGCAAAGGGGGCACGCTCTGGCGCGTCCGGGTCGGCCCCTACGCCACGCGGGACCAGGCGGACGCCGCCGCAACGAAGCTGCGCCGCGAGGAGAAGACCGAGACGTGGATCGTCCCGCAGGGGCAATGACGGCGGCGCCGGCCCGGGCGCCCGAGTGGATCCGCGCCCGCCGCATCCCCCTGGCCGCGCTCCACGCGGTCAAGAGCGTCGCGCGGGCGAACGGACTCCACACGGTCTGCGAGGAAGCCCGCTGTCCCAACCGCGGCGAGTGTTTCGCGCGCGGGACGGCGACGTTCCTGCTTCTCGGAGACATCTGCACGCGCGCCTGCGGGTTCTGCGACATCGCGACGGGGCGCCCTCGCCCCGTCGATCCGCTGGAGCCGATGCGGGTCGCCCGCGCGGCGCGGGAGATGGGCCTCTCCTTCGTCGTGCTGACCTCCGTGGACCGCGACGATCTCCCCGACGGCGGCGCGTCCCACTTCGCGCGGGCCATCCGTGAGCTGCAGAGGCTGGAGCCGGCGCCGCGCGTCGAGGTCCTCACCCCGGATTTCCGGGGCCGCTTCGCCTCGCTCGCCGCCGTGCTCGACGCGCGCCCCGACGTCTTCAACCACAACGTCGAGACCGTCCCCCGGCTCTACGCACGGGTCCGGCGCGGCGCCCGCCTGGACCGCTCGCTCGGCCTGCTGTCCGCGGCGAAGATCTACGACCCCTCCGTCACGACGAAGTCCGGCTTCATGCTCGGGCTCGGCGAGCGTGCCGAGGAGGTGCGCGATCTGCTCGGCCGCCTGCGCGAGGCCCAGGTCGACGTGGTGACGATCGGGCAGTACCTGCGGCCCTCGCGCGAGAACTTGCCGGTCGAGGAGTTCGTGCATCCCGACGTCTTCGCGCGCTGGCACGAGGAAGGGGAGGCGATGGGGTTCCGCCACGTCTTTGCCGGGCCGTTCGTGAGGAGCTCCTATCGGGCGGAGGAGGCGGCGGAGGCCGCCGGGAGCCTGCGGGCCTAGACGCGTCGCCGGCCGGCACGACACGCCCATGCGCACGCTCGCCGCCGCCGTTGCCTCGGGTCTGCTGTTCGCGCTCGCGTTCCCGCCGCTCGAGTGGGTCGTGTTGCTGCCGCTGGCGCTCGTGCCTTGGCTCGCGGCATTGCTGTCCGAGCGTTCGCGCGGGCGCGCGTTGCTCTCGGGCGTGCTCTTCGGCCTGGCCTACTGGTGCGCCTCGATTCCCTGGATCGTGTACGTCGTGACGAACTTCGGCGGGCAGAAGGGGATCATGGGCGTGATTTGTCTCGTGCTCCTGGCGTTGATCCTCGCGCAGTGGCCGGCCGTCGTGGCCTGGACGACCGTCGCGATCGCACCCGCCGGCAGCGCCTGGCGCCTGGCGGCGTTCCCCGTACTCTGGTGGGCCTCGGAGCACGCGCGCTCCTACGTCTACGGGGGCTTTCCCTGGAACCTGACGGGGACGGCGCTCTACCGCCACCCCCTCTGGATCCAGACGGCGGCCTTCTGGGGCGTCTACGGCGTCGGATTCCTGGCGATGACGACGGCGTGCCTGCTCGCCCTCGCCGTGTCCCGGCCCCGTGCGGGTCCGGTCCTGGCGGCGGCGATCCTCGTCGGCGCGGTCGGGTTTCTCGGAGCCCTGCAGGTCTCCGCGCGCCCCACACAGGCCGACGGGGAGCGCCCCACCGTTCGCGCCGCGCTGCTGCAGCCGAACCTCTCGCAGGAGTCGCGGCTGGACGACGCTCGAGACGGCGAGACCTACGCGGTCGTGATCGGCCAGGCGCGCGAGGCGGCCGCGAAGGGCGCGGAGCTCATCCTGCTGCCGGAGTCGTCGCTCCCGACCTACTGGGACTGGAGCGAGACGCTGCGGCGTGACCTGATGGATGTCGCGTCGCGCTCGCGGTTCGTGATCTTCAACGACCTGGAGTCCGTCGCGAAGGACACCTACTACAACGTCGCCCGCGTCACCGGGCCGCAGGGGCTCGTCGGCGCGCCGTACCGCAAGGTCCACCTCGTGCCGTTCGGCGAGTTCGTGCCGCTGCCGCGCGTGTTCTTCTTCGTGCGCCGGATCGCGGCGGCCATCGGGGAGTTCTCGGCCGCCTCCGAACCGGGGCTTCTGACGGCGGATCCCGCGGTGATCGGCATGTCGGTGTGCTACGAAGTCTGCTACCCGCTCCAGCCCTGGAAGCAGACGCGCTCCGGCGCGAATCTCCTCGCGACGATCTCCAACGACTCCTGGTACGGCCGGGCGGGGGCCCAGGCGCAGCACCTCGCCGGCGCCGTCCTTCGGGCGGTCGAGAATCGGCGGTGGCTCCTGCGGGCGGCGGTCACGGGGATCTCGGCCGCCGTGGACGAGCGCGGCCGGATCGTCGCGGAGCAGCCCGCCGACACGGCGGGAATCCTCTACGTCGAGGCCCGGCTCTCCTCCGAGCGCTCCGCCTGGACGCGGTGGAGCTTCGCCTTCTCGGCGCTCGCGGACACCCTGGCCGCGGGGATGCTACTCTTCGGCCTCCGCCGCTGGCTCGGCGAGTGGCGAGGCCGAAGAAACCGCTGAGCACGGAGCACGGAGCACCGAGAACCCCGATATGCACGACGAGCTGATCTCCCGCCTGACCGCCGCCGCCGAGCGCCTGACCTCGCTCCGGGGGTATCTTTGATGAGGCCGGCGCGCGCCGGGCGCTCGAGGAGCTGAGAGAGAAGGCGTCCGCGCCCGATTTCTGGTCCAAGCCCGAGCTCGCCCAGGACACACAGCGCAAGATCCGCGGCCACGAGAAGACCCTCGAGAGCCTCGCGCGCTTGGAGGAGCTGCGCGACGAGCTGACGACCTACGCGGAGCTGCTCCGGGAGGGGGAGGGCGCCGAGACGGACGCGGGCGACGCCCTCGCGTCGGCGACGCGCTGGTCCGACGCGCTCGAGCTCTCCGTCAAGATGGGCGCCCCGGAAGACGCCGCCAACGCCTGGGTCTCGATTCACGCGGGCGCCGGCGGGACCGAGTCGCAGGATTGGGCGGAGATGCTCCTGCGAATGTACCTGCGCTTCGCGGAGTCGAGCGGCTGGAAGGCGGACCTCATCGACCGGCAGGACGGCGAGGAAGCGGGGATCAAGAGCGCCACCCTGCACGTCGTCGGCGACCACGCCTACGGGTATCTGAAGAGTGAGATGGGCGTGCACCGCCTGGTCCGCATCTCGCCCTTCGACTCCGCCCAGCGGCGGCACACCTCCTTCGCCTCCGTCTTCGTGGCGCCGGAGGTCGACGAGGACATCGAGATCGAGATCCTCGACAAGGACCTCCGCGTCGACACGTATCGCTCGAGCGGCGCCGGAGGGCAGCACGTCAACGTCACCGACTCCGCGGTGCGCATCACCCACCTGCCCACCGGGATCGTCGTGACCTGCCAGAACGAGCGCAGCCAGGGGCGCAATCGCGACACCGCGATGAAGGTCCTGCGCGCGCGGCTGTATCAGAAGGCCTTGGACGAGCGTCGCGCCGAGGAGGAGAAGCGGGTCGGCGAGAAGAAGTCGATCGAGTGGGGTAGCCAGATCCGATCCTACGTGCTCCACCCGTACCGCATGGTCAAGGACCACCGCACCGGACACGAGACCTCCGACACCGACGGCGTGCTCGACGGCGAGCTGACCCCGTTCGTGGAGGCCTACCTGCGGTCGGCGTCGGAGGGCCAGAAGGCCGGAACGGCGTGAGCGCTCCGCCGCCCGGAGCGACCGGTTGGATCGAGGATCTCGCCCGGCGCCTCGCCCAGCGGCCGCGCGCGGCGGCGGTGGTGCCGGAGAGCCGCCGGCGGGCCGGTGTGCTCGCGCCGCTCTTCGTGCGGGACCGCAAGCTCTGGGTCCTGCTCACCCAGCGGACCGACACCGTCGAGCACCACCCCGGTCAGATCTCCTTCCCCGGAGGCGTGGAGGAGCCGGAGGACGGAACGCTCTGGGCCACGGCTCTGCGCGAGAGCGAGGAGGAGCTGGGCATCCGCGGCGCGGACGTCCGCCCGATCGGGCGGCTCTCGCCGATGGTCACCTCGACGAACTTCTACGTGGAGCCCTTCGTCGGCGCGATCCCCCAGCCCTACGTCTACCGCCCGCACTCCCACGAGATCGCGGAAGTCCTGGAGGTGCCGCTCATCGAGCTGCTCGCGCCGGGCGTGCGCGAGGATCGCCCCTGGCCGGGCCGGGACGTCCCGGTGGTCTTCTACCGCTGGCGCGGGAAGGAGATCTGGGGCGCGACGGGGAGGATGCTGGCGGAGCTGCTGGAGGCGGTGGGGTAGCGGGAGGGCGGCGAATCGGGTTCTAGTGCTCCCCCCACACCTTCTCGCCCGCCTCGACCTTGATCGGCAGCTTGTTTTGCTTCGGGGGCAGCGGGCAGGTCGCATAGGGCGTGAAGACGCAGGGCGGGTTGTAGGAGCGGTTGAAGTCCACGACCACGCTGCCGTCGGCCGCCGGCGGCTTCGTGTAGAGGAAGCGCCCGCCGCCGTAGGTCTCTTCGCCGTTGGTCGCGTCGCCGAAGATCAACCAGAGGTCGTCGCCTTCTCTCTCGGCCACGGCGTCGACGGAGTAGGTCTTGCCGTTCTCCTCGAAGACCACCGCGCCGGGGCAGCGGGAGTCCTCGACGGTCCCCTGGATCGTCGGCACGCGGATCTGCTTGGGCGGGTCGTAGCGCTGGAATCGCGCGGTCTTGCGCCACGCCTCCTGATAGGGCCACATCTCGATGCCCACGAACTTCGCCCGGACGGGGCTGGCGGAGTCCTTCGCTCGGATCGCGAGCTTGTCCCCGCGGCGGATCAGGTAGAAGAGCACGGTCCCGAACTTGAGCGTCGTCGGTTCGCCGTCGGTGTCGGGCACGAGGGCGACCGGAGCGTCGACGACGCGGCCGTCGAGCGAGGCCGCGGCCGCTCCGGGCTTGTAGACGCCCTTGCCGTCGCCGACGACGATCGTCCCGAGGCTCGCCGGCACCGACGCGGGCAGGACGACGTCGGCATCCTTGGCCGATCCGACCGTGTTCTCGCCCGGCTGGAGCCAGAAGAGCCCCACGAGCGACAGCCAGCCGTCCTCGCGCCGGAGGCTGGAGAGCCGGCGATCCTTCCACTGCTCCCACTCGGATCGCCCGGTGGACGCGGGCTCCGCGGCCATCACGACGCCGGCGGCCACGACGAGGGGGAGAAGCAGCGTGCTCGCGCGCACGGGCCTACGTCGCCGCCCGCTCGAGCCGCTCGAGGCCTCGGGCCCGCTCGAGGTTCTCCTTCGCGGAGGCGTTGCCGGGCTCCTGCTCGAGGACTTTCGCGAAGGCATTGGCGGCGTCGGCGTAGCGGCCGCCGCGCAGACGCAGCGCGCCCAGGCTGTTCCAGAGCAAGGCGGAGCTCGGAGCCGCCTCGAGAGCCTTGACCAGCGCCGCGTCGGCCTCGGCCGGCTTGCCGGCCTCCTCCAGCGACGCGGCGAGGCAGGCTCCCGCGGTCTCGCTTCCGGGGTCGAGGTTCTGCGCGGCCCGGAACGCCGTCGCCGCGTCCTGCGGCTTCGAGAGCCGCCGGCGCACGTCGCCCAGCGCGATCCACGTCTCCTTGTCGTTGGGCGCCAGCCGGACCGCCTCCGAGAGCTCCCGCTCCGCCTCGCGCCACTTCTGGGTGGCCCGGAAGGCGCGGCCGAGGTTCTCGTGGTACGCGGCGGTGCCGGGGGAGATGCGGACGGCCTCGATCAACTCCGAGACGGCGCGGTCCGGCTCGCCCCCGCGGAACAGGAAGACGCCGAACTCGTTGCGCGCCGCGGCGTCGCCCGGGTCGGTCTCGATCGCGCGGCCGTAGGCGATGCGCGCGGCGGCTCGGTCATCCAGGGCTTCCATCGAGCGGCCGACGCCGATCGCGGCGGGGACGCTCTTCGGGTCGAGCTCGAGTGTCCGGCGGTAGTGGCTCGCGGCGGTGTTCCACTTCTTCTGTTTGTCGGCGAGCCGCGCGAGACCGAGCTCTGCCCGCGGATTCGCGGAGTCCAGAACCACCGCGGCCGTGTACTCGCGCTCGGCGTCGGCGTCCCGCCCCTGCGCGAGCGCGGCGTCCGCGGCGATGCGGTGGGCCTCGGAGCTCTTCGGCTCGATCTCGAGCGCCTGCTTCGCCCGGACCTCCGCCTCGCGCCAGTTTCCGTCGCGCAGGGCGGCGCTGGCGGCCTCCATCATGGGCGCCGCGGAGAGCGGCGCGGCCGCCGGCACGAGGCTCGGGTCGGCGACGCCCGTCGCCGGAGCCGTCGATCCCGGAGGAAGCGAGGAGGAGGAGACGGCGCCGCGTTCCAGCTCGGCCGCCCGCCGCCGGGCGGCGTCCGCTTCGGCGGACCGGCCGAGCCGATCGTAGGCGTCCGCCATCAGCGCCGGCACGCGCGGATCGGAAGAGCTCTCGAGGCGCTTCAAGTCCGCCAGGGCCTCCTCGGCCTTGCCGTTCTCGAGCTTGGCCCGAGCCCCGGCGATCAGCGTCCCAGGGTCCGCCGCCTCCGGCGCGACCTCGGCGCGGACGGCGCGGGAGAGGCTCGCGAACTCGGGGCTGTAGAAGTCGGCGACGACCTCCAGGTCGGGGCGGGCCGCGTAGGCCTGCGCGAGCTCGTCGCGTGCCCCGCGGGCACTGCCGGCGATGTAGTGCGACCACGCGGCCTGGACGTGCAGGTCCGCTCGCCGCTCCGGCGGCAGGCCGGCCGTCTTCGCCGCCTGCGAGTACTTGTCGGCGGCCTCGCGGAATCGTCCCGCGTCGAAGGCCTTCTTCGCGTCGGCTTCGAGCTTCTCCGGGCTCGCCGCCGCGGATTGTCCCGAGGCGAACGCCGCGCCGCACGCGGCCAGCAGGAGGGCCAGGAACACACGCCGCATCAATTTCCTCCATCCACCGGCACGGGCGGCGGAACCGCCCACGCCGCCTCGCCCGACTCGGACACCTGGACGGTTCCGGTCGCGGGGCGGAAGCCGTCCTTCTGGATCATCAGGGAGTAGCTTCCCGTGGGCAGGCGCAGGCGCGCCGCCGCCGGCAGGTTGCCGCGGAAACGGCGATCGACGAAGACGTTGGCGCCCGACCAGGCGGCGTCCGCGTCGATCCGGAGGACGCCGACGGGGAATTTGTAGAAGACGCTGTCCTTCCCACCCGGGCCGACGGTGAAGCTCATCTCGTGATCGGGGAACCCCTCGGTCTGAAAGCGGACCTTGTGGGTGCCCTCGGCCAGCTCGAGCGTCTTCGCCGGAATCGAGGGGCCGATCTTCTTGCCGTCGACCCAGAAGGTTCCGGGCGGAAGGGAGGAGAACTGGACGGGGAAACTCTTGGGTGCCGGCGGCATCACGGGGGCGGCGGTCGGGGCCGGTGCGGCCGTCGGCTTGACTTCGGGCGGCGCATCGACGCCGAGCACCGGCGTCGGCAGCTCGGCGGGGAGTGCCGTGGGAAGCGCCGCCTGCGCGGCCGGCGTGGGAACCGCGGCGGCCTGCGTGCCGCGGCCCGCGCGCATCGAGAAGTACCCGACGGAAACCGCAAGCAGAAGTCCCACGGCGATGCCGGCAAGCAGGACCGGTCGCCGGCTCGGCGTGTGCGGCGGATGCACGGAGGGGCGCTCGCCCGTCGTCCCGAAATCGACCAGCTCCAGGCCGCGGGCGCTCGACGCGGCGACGCTGGGCCGCGGCGTCATCGACGGGATCGGCGTCGGTGCGGACGGAGGCGAGGGCGGCGCCGGCTCCGGCTGGCGCGCCAGCGCACCCGAGGGCGGCGTGATCGCCGTGATGTCGAGCCCATGGCTGGGCGTGGGCATCGTCGCGTCCGGGTCGAAGGGCGCCGTCCGGAACGGGACCGTCGGCGGCGCGGCCGAGAGGCCCGCGGCGGCCGCCTCCAGATCGGCGCGGACCGCCTCCATCGTCGGGTGGCGCTTCCACGGGTCCTTCTCCATCGCCCGCGCGACGACACGGGAGAGCGCCTCGGGCACGTCGGGCGCGATCGAGGACACGGGGTCCGGCGTCTCGTTCAGGATCTTGTAGAGAACGGTGGAGAGATGCTCGCCGCGAAACGGCTTGCGCATCGTCATCAGCTCGTAGGCCAGGATGCCGAAGGAGAAGATGTCGGTGCGCCGGTCGATGGGCTCGCCGCGGATCTGCTCCGGCGCGAGGTAAGCCGAGGTTCCCAGCGTGATCCCCGTCTGCGTCAGGTTGGAGTTGGTCTCGAGCGACTTCGCGATCCCGAAATCCATGATCTTGACCGTGCCATCGTCGAGAACCCGAACGTTGGCCGGCTTGATGTCGCGGTGGACGATGCTGGCATTGTGCGCGTAGGCGAGGCCGTCGGCGATCGAGAGGAGGATCTCGACCTTACGCGCGACCGGGATGGCGTCGTTGCGCTTGATCTTGCGGTC